>JAFROA010000346.1 GCA_017429885.1 Bacteroidales bacterium
GACGGGCAATTGATACGCACCGTCTCAAATCAGAATGTTGCGCTTACCCTATTTCTCTGAAAAAGTAATTTGATGCCTGGCCATGGCCTGTACATCGTTATAGAAGTTTGTCTCATAGGTCCGTTGTCCATCCTGATCATGCGCTCCGGCTTCCAGTCGGAAGGGTAACTGTTGTTTGTTCTAAGGTCAATCGAGCAAAAAGATGTATATTAGTGCTCAATTTATTTGGAATTCAACATAGAGGAAAATATTGAAGATTTTCAATGTTTTCCGGTTTTTTTAGTATAACATTTGTAGTGTGTTTTCGGTTTTGTTTATAGAATCGAATTAAAATTTTAATATGACTGCAAAAAGACTGATTGTCTCTGCTGTGCTGATGGGAATTGTCACCATGGCGTCAGGACAGTATAAGACGGGCGAGGCTCCGCATCCCCAGGCGGACACTTCCAAGGTTGTGATAACGCTTGACGACGCCCTTAAGATCGCTCTCAGCGAGAATGTGGCTGTCAAAGTGGCTGATAAGGAGATCGAAAGGAGCCAATATGCGAAAAAGGGCACTTATTCCTCGCTCTTTCCCCAGGTGGCCGGTTCCGGATCCTACCAGAGGACCATCAAGAAGCAGATAATGTACATGGACTCCGACAGTGGGGACGATGAGGAAGGCGGCGGTGGATTCGGGATGCTGAGCTCTCTCGCACCTTATTTCATCAGAATCAATGAGTTGTCCGCCATTCAGGGGATGCCCCTGATTATCCCGGGCGAGAGTGAGAGCTCCAGCTCCAACAGCGGGTTCGCCGTCGGTCGTTGGAATACCTACAACTACGGTGTTAACGCCCAAATGCCCTTGATAAACGCCCAACTATGGGAGAGCCTCAGGATCTCTGGCCAGGCGGTTGACCTCGCCGTGGAGAAGGCTCGTTCCTCGAGGTTGGACATGGTCACCCAAGTCAAGCAGGCTTTCTATGCGGTTCTTCTCGCCAAGGAGGCGTTCAATGTTTACAAGGATGTCTATGAGAACGCCGTGGAGAACTTCGTGCAGACAGAGAGGCGCTACAACGCCGAGAAGGCCTCCGAGTTGGAATATACCAGGGCAAAATCGGTTGTCGCCGGCGCGATTCCAAATGTCTATAACGCGGAGAGTTCTGTAATGCTTGCCCTCTGGCAGCTCAAGGCCGTCATGGGAGTGGATCTGGACAGGAATATTGATGTCGCGGGGTCACTCGGGGATTACTCCACACAGATGTTCAGGGACATCCACGATAATGATGATCCTTCCTTGGATTATAACACCACTTTGCGCCAACTTGAGCTTCAGGCCGACCAGCTCGCCTCCAGTGTCAGGATGTACAAAGCGGCATATCTTCCCACTCTGTCCGCGGCTTTCGCGTACAATATGATCGCTATGACTAACGACTTCAAGTTCAGTGAGTACAAATGGTCGCCGTATTCATACGTCGGACTTAGCCTTAACATCCCGATATTCACTGGGTTCAAGCGCCATTACGATGTCAAGCAGGCCAAGGTCCAGGCCGTTGAGCTCGATCTTCAGAGGATTGAGACGGAGAGGCAGTTGAGGATAGCTATCCGCCAGTTCCTCAACACCATGGAGACCAGCATGAATAGCTACCATGCCGCTACCGAGGCTGTCGGTCTGGCACGAAAGGCTTACGACATCGCTGCTAAATCCTACAAAGTCGGTAAGGGCACCATCAC
>JAFROA010000032.1 GCA_017429885.1 Bacteroidales bacterium
ACGGTGCCCCCGGCCCGGCGACACTTCTGACCAATGCGGCCCAGGTTCAGCAGTGTCCCAGTCTGCTAATGTTGCCAAGGGACCGGACGGGAGGATCAACGTGGCTGACACTTCGGGGCTGGACTTACCCCTTGCGACCATCAGAATCTCTTGCTCCAAAGGCACTTACATCCGAGCCTTCGCCAGAGACCTGGGCGAGGCGTTAGGCTCTGGAGCCCACCTGAATTCTCTCCGGAGGACAAAAACAGGCGGCTTCGATGCCGAAACCGCCTTGTCTGTATCTCAAGCTGTCAGCTTATTCCCTACAAGAAATCAAGAGAAACCCGACGGTCAAGATAATTGACCCTGTCTCTTGAGACCTGGAGAACACCTTTCACTTTCTCAAAATGAGTTATGGCATCCTCAAGCTTTTCGGGATCCGGGAGCCTGATTGCTATAGCGTTGCCGATCTTATAATCATAGATGATCGAGGCTCCATATTTCCTTATCGCTTTCTTTAGAGGCTCCTTGCCGATCTCGATGTCGTAGCTGATAACTAAGACATCCCTGGAATACTCCAGTCCGGAATCCCTCGGCCTCATCGGAGCGGCTCCCGGTGCGGGAATATCCGGAGCTTCAAAGGAGTCCACCCTGGCCAACTGCTTCTCGGTCCGGCTCATGGTGCTGCAGCCCGCCAGGATGGCTATCACCGCCGGCAGACACACTAGGAAAACGATGGATCTCTTAGTCATCATCTTGTTTTAGAACCAAATTATTTCCCTGCAAGTTTGAAGCCAGAGGAAGCCCATTCGGTCATATTTCCGCCATCATCGTAGATAAGATAGCCCTCCACATCATCCTTTGAAGCTATGAATTCCTTCGCGGCGTCCAACCCGATGACCATGCAATATGTGGCATAGGCGTCCGCTGTGGTCGCGTCGGGGGCCACAATCGTGGCGCTCAGGAGATTATGGTTGACCGGATATCCGGTACGAGGGTCTATCGTATGCGAATACTTACGCCCGTCTTTCTCATAGAACTTGCGGTAGTTGCCGGAGGTGACCACACCGCAGCCTCTCCCGTCTCCGCGCCAGATTCCGTCAAGGTCGGCGCCAGGGGTCATATTACCGTCAACCGGTCTGTCGATACCGATGGACCAAGGCAGCCCTTTCTGGTTCAAGCCCTCGCAATATATCTCCCCGATATCCACCAGCATGTCTTTGACTCCAATGGAATGGAGATATTCCGCGATCTTGTCAGAGGTGTATCCTTGGGCGATGGCGTTGAAATTCAGCTTAGGACGTATTCCGGGACGCAGAGGTTCCATGTCCTCCCCTATCGTGTCCATACCGCAGACAGCCAAAACGCTGTCAACCGTTTCCGCCGAGGGAAGCCTGTCGGAAGTGAAGCCGAATCCCCAGATGTCGAAAAGTGATGCCGCGGCCACGTCCAGAGCCCCTCCGGTCTCGTCGTAGAACTTCCGGGATAAAGCGAATATCTCCTTGAACATGGCATTTGGCTCAACTGGAGCGCCTGCATTCAAACGGCTCAACTGGGAGCCTTTGTTGTACCCCGAAAGGGTCGTGTCAATCAAAGTCAGGATGGAGTCCACAGCCGCCTGGATCTCATTCTGCGATGCCCTCACCCCTTTGAGGTTGAGTTTCACCGAATATGTCCCACCTTGGGCGTAACCCGTAAGCTGGCAATACCCCTTATCCGGAGCGCATGACAGGCAGCAAAGCGAAAGCGCGATCAGCGCCGGAATGACGGAAAAAGTATTCAAGAACCTGTTCATTATTGCAATTATAAGCATTTACGGGAGAATTATCGGCTTACTTGGACTGGTTTTTGCTGAAAGAGTACTGTTTTAGCGAATTTTATACGATATTTGCATGTTCAAGTCAAGACTCATATGAGATTCAAAAGCATATTACTCCTTTTGTCCGCGGCCTCACTTGCCATCCTTCCTTCATGTCATAAAAAGGATGAGGACTCAGAGTCAGACCCGTTCCTCAACGGAACCGTGTCTTTCTCCATCCCCTCTTTCGTGAAGGTCGGGGAACAATTGACAGTCACTCCTAAAGGAGCTGTCAATCCTACCGGCGATGTCGGGTACTACTGGTCCTCCACGTGGAACTCAACCAGAGACACCGTGAAGACTGAGAGTGGATCCGGCGATGGTACCTGGACTATGACCGTTCCCCTCGCCACAGGTGTTTACACGGTCACTGTGGGGGCCTTCGCGGCTAATTACTCAAGTATTTCCTCATATAAGAAATTCACTGTCGTGGATCCTTCCCTTGAGGGTTCCTTGAAAGGTGCGGAGTACGAGACCGGCTCTAGTTTTGTGGATTCAAGGGATAATGGGGTATATTACCTCACTACCGCAGGTGATAAGGTCTGGATGCAGAACAACCTTTATTATTCCGGTACCGGAGTATCTTATCAGAATAGCGTGGCGATGGATCCCATAGTCGGAAGGTTCTACACTTGGAACGAGGCTCTCTCGGCTTGTCCCGATGGCTGGCGTCTCCCGACAGATAAGGAATTTGCCGCTTTGGCCGGAACCACTGGGGAAACACTCTCCAATGTCGCCGGATCATTGATGGTGAACGCCACTTTCAACGGCCAGAAGCTATGGACTTTCTGGCCCGATGTGAAGATCACCAATTCCGCGAAGTTCTCCGCCCTCCCGATCGGATATGCCATCGATCAGGAAGGATACATGAAATACATGGGATCAAGCCAGTACGCGACATTCTGGACTTCAGACAACTCCGACGACTCAGCGATTTACCGCTACCTCTATGTCGCCAAAAACGACATCTATCTCGGCTACGGAGACAAAGAGTCTTTCCGTGCCTCGGTACGTTGTGTGAAAGATGATAATAACGGGGAGTAGGATTACCTCAAGTCGGTAACAACATAAGAATCATCAAGGGTCTTTTCGTCAAAACGGAAAGACTCTTTCGTTTCCATCCTGTCGGAGAACGTGAAGTCCTTGATAATGAACTCAGAGACAGAGCCGTCATTGAGCTTCACCTCGGCGCCCACCAGTTCGGTCGTGCCGCTCTTGAAGAAAAGCTTCAACTGTGCGATGTCCATTGAGTACTTTCCCTTATTCAGAGGCGTCAGGACGGAAGCGTCAACCACTTTGCCCTGGAACTTGGAGGTCCCGAACGAAGCCTCCTCGAAAGCGGAGTCGACAGAGGTGATCATCAAAGCGGGATTCGTGGCGTAGACGTCAGCGGATTCCTCAACTGTCTCCACCAAGGCCTCCTCGGCCAGTCTGTCAACAGTCCATCTGAAACTACCGTCACACCAGACCTCCAATCCGTTGCCATTCAAGACAAAAGCGTTATCCTGCACACGGACATCACCTGCGCCGGTCATCTTGGCGCTTGATCTCGATGTCTGCATCGTGAAGGAATATTCAAACGAGACAAGAGAGGATGACACCTTGTCGATGAAAGACGCCAGGGTCTTGCTCTTCGCTCCTGAAGGAGAGGCGAAAGCGAAGATGAGGGCGAATGCTATGATGATATTCTTTCTCATGATAACCATGGGAATTGCAGAAGTTGTGCCAGAAAAAGATTATTGGTTCCTGAAGGCTTCCAGGACCTTCTCGAGCTCATCCAGACTGCCGATAAGTACCTGCCTGGGTTTAGAGCCTTCCTGAGGACCCACGATGCCAGCGGCCTCGAGCTGGTCCATGACCCTGCCAGCCTTGGCATATCCCATCCCGAGACGCCTCTGCAGGTCGGATGTGGATCCCCTCTGGTTGATCACAATCATCTTCGCCGCCTCCTCGAAACGCTCGTCCAGGTTCTTCATGTCAACCAGACCTCCGGAGCCTTCCTCCGTGGATTCCTCAACATCCGGTAGATAATACGGGGTGTTGAAACTCTTCTTATAGCCTTGCTGATCACCGATGAACTCGGTCAGTTTGCTGATCTCATCGCTGTCGATAAGAGCGCACTGGACCCTCTCCATCTCAACTCCGGCATAGTAGAGCATGTCTCCCCTTCCGATAAGCTTCTCGGCGCCAGGAGAATCCAGGATAGTGGAAGAGTCAATCCTGGAGATAACCCTGAAGGCGATACGGGTAGGGAAATTGGCCTTGATGAGACCGGTGATAACATCGACGGAAGGCCTCTGGGTAGCCAGAACAATGTGGATACCGGCGGCGCGGCCTTTCTGCGCCAGACGGATAATTGACGTGGATATGCTGCGGGCCTGGGCCTTGGCGTCCCCGCCTCCTCCTACCGACATGGTCAAATCGGCATACTCATCAACTATGGTGACAATATAAGGCAGGAACCGGTGGCCGTCGGTAGGCAGCAGATGGCGTTCCTTATACTTCTCGTTATATTGCTTGATATTAGGCACATAAGCCTTACTAAGCAATTCATAGCGCTGCTCCATCTCAGCCACGAGAGCCTTCAGGACCTTCTCCGCCTTGTCCGGCTTCTTGACGATGGCGTTATCCAGCTCCTCCTTATCGTCATTGGCGGGAAGGACAGCCAGGTAATGGTGCAGAAGACGTCCATAGTGGGAGAACTCGACCATCTTCGGGTCTATGAAGACAAACTTCAGCTCAGAAGGATGCTTGGAATAAAGCAAGGACGCGACCATCGCGTTCAGTCCCACAGACTTACCCTGCTTTGTTGCACCAGCCACCAATAGGTGCGGAGCATCGGCCAAGTCAAAGACTTTGACTTTCTGATGGATGGTGTAACCAATAGCGATAGGAAGCTCAGCTTTGCTGTTCCTGAACGAGTCATCGTTGAGGACGGCCCGCATTGGCACGATTGAAGGCTTGTCATTAGCGACCTCTATACCCACTGAGTCGGTCAGAGTCACGACACGGACTCCCCTCGCGTGGAGGTACATACCGATATCCTCCTGGAGTTTCTTGATCTCAGCGATCTTGACTCCGGGTGCCGGATAGACCTTATAAAGGGTCACCGTAGGTCCAACAATCGCCTTGACATCATTGATCTGGATCCTGTAATTCTCCAGAGTCGCCCTGATCTTATTGTTGTTTCTTGTGAGCTCTTCCTCTGAGACCTCGTGACGCCCGGTCGAATATTCCTCAAGAAGCTCGAGAGAAGGGAACTCGTACTTGGGCAGCTCATCACGGACATTGATCGGCTCAAGTTCCTTGGTGATCTCTGTGGATAGTTCCTCACCCTTGATAATCTCAAGTGTATTGTCCTGTTTGACTGGATCCTTAGAATCTTTGCTCTCCGTCCCGGGGGCAGACGGCAGCTCAGATGCCTCGCTTCGCTCGGCCCCACCGCTCGCGTCGCCTCGCGACGCTCCGGTCCCCCCTCTTACCGTGCCGAGGGTGGCAGGATCTGAGCTTGCCGTCTCCCCCGGGACGGGATTAACGATTGGAGCGGGCCGGGTAGCCGCCGGGCTTAGGCCGTACTCAGCCGCAGCGGAGCGAGGATGGACGCGGCCGGGCTCGGACGGCTGCCCGGATACCTCAGTACCAAGAGATGGATCTGATACCGGCTCAGGAGCACCCAAAGAGTCCAGCCATAGGCGGAACTTGTCACTGGCGAAGAAAAGCCATAAAGCCAAAAGCAGCAGAAGGAAAACGGCCGTTATGACCGGGCCGAAAAGATTACGGGACCAACTGACGACTGACTCGCCGCACTCACCTCCAAGCCCGCCTCCGAAGACATTCCCCCAGCCAGCGACATCAGAGATGAAGGAGAGAAGGAAAGAGGCCACAAGCGCACCGGAAATGGTGAGCAATATGGTCCTGGTCATCGAGTAATGCCACCTGCCGAGAAGCAGGCGGACCGAGACCGCGAACATGATCAGAATCAACGCTAGACTCCCGAGCCCGAACCACTCGCGCACGAGCAAGTTGGCCCATTTATAACCGAGTTTACCAGCTATATTGCTGATATGCACGGATTTATCCGCAACAGGAGCGGCAAGGGCGCTTTGGTCCACTTTCCAAGTGAACACATAAGAGATGGTTGCCAGGAGGGTGAAGACAGTGAGAACGGCGACAAGCAGACCGGCTCCTTTCACCAGTCTCTCCTTGTCGTCATCATCCATTGTCTTCCAAAGCCTGCGCATCGTCACTTCCTGTTTTTGCGGTTATTCTTCTTACCACCCTTGCGGTTTTGCCCGTTCATCCCAAGATTAAGTCCCGGACGTGAGAAATTGGAGTCTAGAGATAATTTCGTAAGTTCCAATCCCTCAGGGACTTTAATCCTATAGTCGGAAAGCTTCTCGATATCGGCGAAAATAGTCTCGTCAGCGACGCTGTCCTTGTTCCAGATCAGATATTGCTGCCTCATATAGATGGCAAGGGAGCGGATCATGGCGGTCTTCACATCGCCTTCAGGCTCACCTGCGATAAGATCTATAATGCTCTCGATATTCCGTCCGTAATGCCTGGCCTTCACCGGATTGCTCTGCAGGGGTATAGGCATGGGCCTGAGGTTGATCTGCTCCTCTGTCGGTACAGAATACGGGGAATCTATGTCAAGGTCGAGCCCGGCCATTATATAGAGCTGG
>JAFROA010000033.1 GCA_017429885.1 Bacteroidales bacterium
GAGAGCAAAGCCCAAGGCCGTTTCAAGGCTTTCATGTACGGACTGTTCATCGTGCTTCTCTACACGGTCCCGATATCCATCATCATCGGCCTGACATGGCTGATTGGAGGGAATGCGGTCACCGCTGACATATTCAACTGGCTCGCGACGCACTGGCTGCCGAACATAATCTTCTTCATCGTGTTCATGGTTTTCGCAGCCTCATTTTTCGGTGCGTTCGAGATCGAGCTACCCTCCAGCCTGGCCAACAAGAGTGACGCCAAGGCAGGCAAAGGAGGCCTTGGAGGAATATTCTTCATGGCCCTCACCCTCGTGCTCGTGTCTTTCTCCTGTACCGGGCCGATTGTGGGGACAGTCTTGATCAAGTCCACCTCCGGTGAGTTCTGGACCCCGATGGTCACCATGCTGGCTTTCAGTGTCGCTTTCGCCCTGCCTTTCACGATTCTCGCCATGTTCCCTTCGCTCCTGAAGAAGATGAAGAGCGGATCGTGGCTTAATAGCGTGAAGGTGGTGCTGGGATTCATTGAGGTAGCCTTGGGATTCAAGTTCCTGAGTGTGGCTGACCAAACCTATCACTGGGGGCTCCTCGACAGGGAAGTGTATTTGGCGATATGGATAGTGGTATTCTCGCTTCTGGGGTTCTACCTTCTCGGCAAGATCCGTTTCAAGAACGACTCCCCTTCCGAGAGCGTTTCGGTCACAAGGCTGGCACTCTCTATAGCTGTGTTCAGTTTTGTCGTGTATATGATCCCAGGGATGTGGGGAGCGCCTCTCAAGGCTTTGTCAGGCTACCTGCCACCTATTGAGACTCAAGACTTTATAGTCTGGAATTATGCTGATTCTCCAGTTACCGATTCGCGACCTGTACGAATAGAATCCATCGGGGAGGAATCCACTGATGGTGGGGATTTCGCCCGGAAATACAACCTGCGGATGCCGATGGGATACAACGGCTATTTCACGATAGAGGACGGTCTGGCCGCCTCCAGGGCACAAGGCAAACCGGTATTCGTGGACATCACAGGACACGGCTGCGTCAACTGCCGGGAGATGGAGCAAAGAGTCTGGTCCGACCCGAAAGTGCAGGACATAATGAAGAACGATTACGTCATGGTGTTCCTCTACAACGATGACAAGACCAAGCTCGACAAGGAAGATTGGGTCACAACAAAAGATGGAAAGACACTAAAGGACATCGGCAGGGTCAACTCCTACATCGTCAGGGAGAGGTTCAACGTGAACGCCCAACCCAACTACGCCCTGCTCAGTTCTGACGGGGATCTCCTTGTTCCTGTCCGTGGATATGATCTCTCAGTTGACGGATTCGTGGAGTTCCTGAAGTCTGGTATAGAGAAGTTTAATAATCAGGCGATATGAGAAAGATAATCATTTTCCTGTCCATGGCACTGCTTTGCGCGGCAGCTGTGGCACAGACGCCATCCACCCACCCTTGGCAGGGCGCCAGAGTGGCGTTTTTCGGAGATTCAATCACCGACGCCAGAGTTGTGCCCGGAAACCGCGACACCAAGAATCCGGACAATCATGACTGGACGGGTCTCAGTGACAACCACTATTGGGGATATCTCCAGAAATGGTTGGGGATCCATCCTTATGTCTATGGGGTCAACGGACGGCAGTGGGATGATATTCCTGATCAGGCGGATAGGCTCAAAGCCGAGCATGGGGATGAGTTTGACGCCATCATGATATTCATAGGGACCAACGACTACATATCTGACGTTCTTCTCGGTGAGTGGTATGATGAGACGCCTCAGACGGTGACCGCCGCACTCGGCTATCCCGCCACTGAGTTCCTGAAGATTAAAAGGACTCCCTCAATGGACGGGAACACGTTGAAAGGCAGGATCAACATCGCCATGGACAAGCTGAAGAGGATGTTCCCTGAGAAACAGATTATCCTACTCACCCCTATACACAGGGCCTTCGCGACATTTGGAGCGGGGAATATTCAACCTGAGGAATCTTATCCGAACCGGCTGGGGCTTTATATCCACGATTATGTGGAGGCGATCAAGGAGACGGCCAATGTCTGGAGCGTGCCGGTGATAGACCTCAACGCGCTCTGCGGACTGAATCCCATGATTGAGGAACATGCCAGGTATTTCGCCAACCCTGACACAGACAGGCTGCACCCTAACGCCAAAGGACATGAGCGTATCGCCAAGACACTCATGTACCAGCTATCCGCCCTTCCTTGCAGACTGTAACTACTTGAAAATAGACTCGGGGACCTCTCCTGTCCAGCAGAGTGGCTGATCCACCCCGAAAAGCCTCAGCACTGTCGATGCGGTATTGACAGTGTTGTTAGGTTCAGTGATGGTGAAACCTTTCTTGATGCCAGGCCCTGAAATTACCCAGGGCACAATCATCTCCTCAGGGCTGACTCCACCGTGGCCCTTGCCTATTCCACCATGGTCGGTTATGAACATGAGATGAGTCTCCTCGAAAAGACCTTCCTTCTTGAGGAAATCAATCATGCGCCCCACCTGGACATCACCTTCCTCAATTGATTGTATATATTCCGGAGACATCCAAGAATAAGTGTGCCCGATATGGTCGGTGTGGACGTTATAAAGGAACATGAACATCTTGTCGTCCTTGTGGGAACCGAGGTATTCCATGGCACGATCATATAGGGAGGCATATCCCTCGTCGCTCGAGGATAGCTTGTCGTCCATGTACTTGGGATTCATGGCATTAATCAAAGGCAACCAGTTCCAGTAATAGGCGGTCTTGATGCCGGGGACATTATCCTTCAAGACTTTGAACACTGAAGGGAAATAGCCGTCAGAATCCCTCTCAACAGCTTCCAGATTATATTCTCCGACTTTCCAGCCATTATTCGCGACACCATGGACCTCCGGGCCCGCGCCTGTCAGATGGCTGGTATAGTTTGGGAGAGTCACGGAAGGCATGACATCCCTGGTGGTGAAGGATGCGGATCCGCTCTCGATCAAGGAGTCAATATTCGGTGTCCTCGCCTGTGCCAGACCGTCCACCCTGATTCCGTCAAAAGTGAATATGATCACTCGTTTTGTCTTGAGTTTCCTCTTCCTGGACTTAGCTTCCGTCTCTAGTGAAAGAGGACCGGCCATAGTCGCCACGGCCGCTCCGGCACCGGCGACAAGGCTCTTCTTGAAAAAATCTCTCCTCGAAATAGACATAGTTATGTGGTTTTGTTCACCAATATAAGGATTATTTGAGAAAAATTCTTAAGTTTATCCATCAAACCTCTTATGAATATGCCAAAATCCAAATTCAACCAGGCCATTCTCCCTGTGATGTTCGGATTCTTCATTATGGGATTCGTGGACATTGTCGGAGTCGCCACAAATTATGTGAAAGCGGACTTTGCAGGGATGGATGACAAGGTCGCCAGCCTGATATCCCTCTCATGTTTCCTGTGGTTCCTGATCTTGTCCATCCCCACCGGGATGCTGATGAACCGGATAGGAAGGAAGAAAACCGTGTTGCTGAGCTTCGCGATAACGACCATCGCCATGCTGGTGCCAGTGATAAGATACAACTTCGCCTTTGTGCTGGCGGCGTTCGCTATGCTCGGTATCGGGAACACAATCCTTCAAGTTGCCCTTAACCCGCTGGTCAGCAGCGTCGTGTCATCCGATAAGCTGACAGGGACGATGACCCTCGGCCAATTCATCAAGGCCATCAGCTCTTTCCTGGGGCCCATTCTCACCGCCATGTTCGCCGGAAGTGTGTTCGGATGGAAGACAGTATTCCCCACTTATGCCTTCGTGACTATATTGGCTATGGTTTGGCTGGCACTCTCCCGTATCAAGGAAACCCTGATAGAGAAAGAGGAAATCTCCTTCGCCAGGACTTTCTCCCTGCTGAAAGACAAGTACATAGTGATGTTTTTCATCGGAATACTGGTACTTGTTGGAGTTGACGTTGGAATGGGAGTCACCTTCCCGAAACTCCTCCAGGAAAGATGCGCCCTTCCTCTCGAGAAAGCCGGAATGGGAAACAGCGTCTACTTCCTCGCGAGGACCATCGGAGCTTTCATCGGAGGAATCGCCCTCATGAGATACCCCGCAAAGAAGTTCTTCACCGCCAGCGTGTTACTCGCTTTGGCATGTCTCATTTGCCTCGTGTTCGCCCGTGGCTTGGCACTTGTCTTGACGCTTGTGGCTCTTTTCGGTCTCGGCTACGCCAACCTCTTCTCAATAGTGTTCTCAACATCGATGTTGAGAGTACCTGAGAAGACAAACGAGGTCTCATCCCTTTTGATTGTGGGAGTATGCGGAGGAGGTATAATCCCTCCCATCCTAGGAGTGATCACAGACACTTTCGGAAACCAGGCATCCGCCTTGATCGCTTTGACTCTCGCCTGGATATTCATGGTTATTCTGATACCGTTTATTAGCAGAGTTAAATCAAATGGATAACAAGGTATTTGTCGGCGTTGACATAGGCGGCACTAAATGCGCTATCACGATAGGTCTTCCCAAAGACGGGGATTTGGACATAAAGGACAAGAAGTCTTTCCCCACGATTGATGTAGAAGGGACAATCGGGAGCATCAAAGCCACGATCAGGGAAGTTCTGGGCAGGAACGGTCTCACAGAGAAGGACATCCAGGCTATCGGTATCAGCTGCGGCGGACCTCTTGACAGCAAGACCGGTGTGATCATGTCGCCCCCTAACCTCCCTGGTTGGGATAATATTCCTATAGTGAGAATCCTATCTGAAGAGTTCGGGGTCAAGGCCGCGGTTCATAACGATGCCAATGCTTGCGCTCTAGCCGAATGGAAGTTCGGTGCGGGGAAAGGTACCAGGAATATGGTCTTCATGACTTTCGGGACGGGACTCGGGGCAGGTTTGATAATCGATGGGAAGCTTTACACCGGGACAAATGACAATGCTGGCGAGCTTGGGCATATCCGATTGGAGGCTTTCGGCCCGGTAGGTTACGGGAAGGCCGGTTCTTTCGAGGGTTTTTGCAGCGGGGGTGGCATAGAACAGCTCGCCCGGGATATCGCCAAGGAAGCCATGCAAATGGGTGGCAAAGTCCAATGGTGCCCTGATGGGAATCTCTCAGGAATCACGGCGAAAAAAGTAGCTGAGGCTCTCAAGGCCGGAGATCCGTTGGCAAAAAGAGTTTATGAGATATCGGCAAGGCATCTTGGAGCGGGATTGTCTCTGGTGATTGATATCCTCAACCCTGAGATGATAGTTATCGGCAGCATATATGCCAGAAATGAGGATGTGTTCAAGCCATTGATGGATGAGGTGATCTCAAAAGAGGCGCTGCCGCTGGCAAGCAAGGTATGCAAAGTTGTTCCAGCCGCCCTCGGAGAGGCCGTCGGTGACTATGCCGCCTTATCCATAGCAGTTGATATTCAATAATTTCCAAAGAATATGACCAAGACAATCATACAAGATAGCCTTGCCCAGGCTCATGAGGAATTGGAGCGTTTCATGTCCGACCAGGATACTGTCCCTTCAATAGAGAAAGCGGCAGAGGTCATGTCGGGATGCCTTTCGTCCGGAGGGAAAGTCATCAGCTGTGGCAACGGAGGCTCACTTTGCGACGCCACCCACTTCGCCGAGGAGCTGACCGGCCGCTTCAGGAATGACCGGAGACCATTCCCGGCTATGGCGATAAACGACCCGGCATATCTCACCTGTGTGGGCAACGACTATTCTTTTGATGTCATCTTCTCCAGATGGATAGAGGCTTTCGGCAAGCCCGGCGATGTCCTTCTCGCCATAAGCACAAGTGGGGCATCTCTCAATATCATCAAGGCAGCGGAAGCCGCCAAGAGCCATGGAATGAAGGTCGTGGCTCTGACATCAAAAAAAGGGCAGACATTGTCCGCCCTTTCCGATGTCGCAATCATGGCTCCTGACGCTCCTCACTCAGACCGGATACAGGAGATCCACATCAAAGTGATCCACATCCTTATCGAAGCCATCGAGTCATCTATCTCTTCGAAGTGACTTCCTTCTCGTATTTCTCGATGCAAGGAATGAACTCCTCGCCCACGGGAACACCGTTCTTGCAGTTGAAGTAATCAAACACCGCTCCGAACGGAAGAGTCTTGGCCTCCTCGAGGAGGGCGAGCTTCTGGAAGCCCTTGCCCTCGGCCTCATACTTGCGAAGCTTGGCGAGAGGCTCGAGAAGGGCGCTGAGAATGCACTTCTGTGTGGCGCGGGTTCCGATGATGTAGGCGCCGATGCGGTTGATAGAGGCGTCGAAGTAGTCCAGACCGACGTGCGCGCGGTGGAGAGCCTCGGCGCGGACAAGCTCCTTGAAGAAGTCCAAGGTCATGTCGTTCATGATGGTCACGTGGTCGGAGTCCCAACGTACAGGACGGCTCACATGGAGCATCAGCTCAGGAACATAAAGGAGCAGGGAAGAAACCTTGTCCGCCACATTCTCAGTGGGCTCGTAGTGACCTGTGTCGAGAGTGTAAATCACGTTGCGTGAAGCGCAGTAACCCTCGAAGAAGTCCATCGAACCGACGGTGTAGCTCTCAAGGCCGATTCCGAAGAGCTTCGCCTCCACGCAACTCTTCATGCCGGGAAGGTCCTCCTTGAGGATGTCGTCGAGGGAAGCGGCGAGGATCTCGCGGTACTTCTTGCGGTTGACTGTGTAGTCCTTCTGGCCGTCATGGACCCAGATATTCATGATACAAGGGTCGTTCTGGGCCTTACCCATAGCGTCGGCGATGCGGCGGCAGCGCTTTGTGTGCTCGATCCAGAACTCGCGGATAGCGGGATCAGGATTGGCCAGGCTCAAATCCCCGCTCTTCGGATGACCGAAAGAAGTGGAGTTGAAGTCAAGCTTGAAGTTATTGGCCTTAGCCCACTCGATCCAGCTCTGGAAGTGCTCGACACCCACATGGTCGCGGTCCACGAACTTGCCTCCGAAATCCCCGTAGATCTCGTGGAGATTGATACGGTGGTTACCGGCGAGAAGGGTCTTGACGAACTCGAGGTCAGCGCGGACCTCGTCGATGTTACGGGCGCGTCCGGGATAGTTTCCTGTGGTCTGGATACCTCCGGAGAGACCGGCGGTGCTCTCAAAGCCCATCACATCGTCAGTCTGCCAGCAATGGAGGGAAATCTGCTGTTTCTCAAGCTGCTCGATAGCCTTGTCAGTGTCGACACCGATGGCGGCATAGCGCTCTTTGGCCATCTCGTAGGCCTGGATGATTTTCTGCTCGTTCATATTCTTGGATATTAATTGTTTGGATAATAAGTCTTTGTCTCAATGGAGTTTCCGATGATGCGGCGCATCTCCCAGCGGTCCTTGACGAGTCCCGCCACCTTGGCCTGCATCATGATGTTTCCGATGGCCGTGCCCTCGACAGGACCAGCGACAACCGGAATCCCGAGAGTGTCGGCGGTGAGCTGGCTGACCAGCTTGTTGGCCGAGCCACCTCCGATCACATGGAGCTTGTCGATGGTGAACGGGGCGAAGTCCTGAAGCATGGCGATGACTGACTTGTATTTCTTGGTCAGGCTATGGTAGATGAAGCTGATCATCTCAGCGTCATCCTTCGGGACCTGCTGGCCGGACTCGGCGAGAGCCTTCTTTATCTCAGCGTCCATGTCCTTCGGAGCTGCGAAACGAGGGTCATCCGGATCGATAACAGACGGGAAATCAATAGCTTCCCTCCCCATGGCCTCGATCTGGGCGTAGTTGTATTCCCTGCCCTCGGCTGCCCAGGTCTTGCGGCTCTGCTCGAGGAGCCACATGCCGGTGATATTCTTAAGGAACCTTGTGGTACCCTCTATACCGCCCTCGTTGGTGACATTGAACTCATAGGACTTGTCCGTGACCACGGGGACAGGGGACTCGATGCCCATCAGGCTCCAAGTTCCGCTGCTAAGGTAAGCGAAATGCTCGTTCTCAGCGGGCACGGCGGCGATGGCGGAAGCGGTGTCATGCCCGGCGACCGCTATGACAGGGACACGCTCCATGCCTGTGGCGTTGCAGATTTCCTGCTTCAACAGCCCCACTTTGGTTCCAGGCTGGACAATAGGGCGAAGAATGCCGGGATTAATCCCAAGACGCTCCAGCAGGCTCCGGTCGAAGTCCCTGGTTCTCGGGTCGATAAGGCCTGAGGTGGAGGCGTCCGTGTACTCGCAGACCCTCTCCCCTGTCAGGAGATAGGCCATGAGGTCAGGCATGAACAATATCTCCTTGGCCTTATGGATCGGCGATTCCGGATCCTTATGCTGGGCATATATCTGGAAAATCGTATTGAAATTCATGATCTGGGTACCGGTGGCCTTATAGAGCTCCTCCTTGGGGATGATCTTGAACACTTCCTCCGGAATCCCGTCGGTATAAGGGTCGCGGTAAGCCCTTGGCAGTCCGAGGATCTCTCCCTCAGGACCCACGCAACCGAAATCGACACCCCATGTGTCGATGCCGATGGACTCCACCTTGACACCCTGCCCCGCAACCTCTTTCATGGCTGCCTTGAAATGATCCAAAAGGGCATAGATGTCCCAGAAATACTTACCGTCAATCTCTTTAACGGCGTTCGGGAAACGATAAACTTCTTCGGAAGAAAGCCTGCCATCCTCGACTTTGCCGAGAATAGCCCTTCCGCTTGTGGCTCCGAGATCGAATGCTAGGAAATTCATGATTATGTGGTCTAATATGTAGTTTTACAAATTTCGTCTTTTTAATATCAGGAACGCTGAAGAATCTGACATTAGAACTTGGAAATTTGATCCGATTTTTTCATATCTTTGTAATTGAGTGAAAACCATGGAATCAGTCCACCTTAAATATTTGGCCGTAAATCCTGTCGATCTTCAATGGGGCACCGCCGTCAACTCGGCAGGCTTCCAGGAGATCGCCGCCGGGATGGCTTATCCTCCCAGGAACCACCCCTCCAGATACATTTTCACCATTGAGAGCGGGAGGGTGCTTGAAGAGTACCAGCTTATTTATATCACAGAGGGGAGAGGGAAATTCTATTGCCAGACTCTTGGCAGAAGCAAGCCTGTCCAGGTCGAGAGCGGAATGATGTTCCTCTTGTTCCCCGGCGAGTGGCATTCCTACCATCCAGACCGCCAGACAGGGTGGAAAGAGTACTGGATAGGCTTCAACGGGCATTTTGTCGACAACCTGATCGAGAGGGGGTTTTTCTCCAAGGACCGCCCTGTGTTCAAAGTCAACATCCACGAGGACATCGTGGCCATGTATAATGAAGCCATCAATGCCGCGGTTAGGCAAGAGTCTGGTTTCCAGCAGTTTCTGGCTGGAATCGTGGGTCACCTGCTCAGCCTGGCGTACTATTATGACAGAAACTCCCAATTCGAGGAGTCTGACTTGGCCAGGAAAATCAGCCAGGCGAAAGTGATAATCCAGGACAACTACACGGACATATCCCCTGAGGACGTGGCCTCAAGGCTATGCATGAGCTACTCTACCTTCCGTAAGACTTTCAAGGAATATACAGGATTCTCCCCCGCCAGATACATCAGTGAGATCCGCATGAGCAAGGCTAAGGAAATCCTGACCAACACATCAGTAAGCATCAAGGAAGTAGCCTACAGGTTAGGTTACAACAATCATGACTATTTCTTCACGGCTTTCCGCAACAGGACCGGAAAGACTCCCGCTGAATACAGGGCTATGACCCAGGGCAGCGATATTTGATTCTACCTCTTTCCGAAAAGAAGCTCCATGTCCTTTTCCAAGGCCGGCCCAGCTATACGTTCAGGAACGAAACGCCACTCACCTATTGTCTTCTTGTCACATATAGCGGCCGGATCGATTGAGCCCTCATCCATCAGATAGTCATAGAGGAGTTTCCTGAACTCGGGATACATTTCCACGACTCGTTCCTCAATCTTGCCCGTGTCTATTCCGGTCTTCACCATTAGACCACCACCACCGCTGGCCCTGTATGAAGTCATCGCCACGGGGTAGGTCTTGCCGGGATCGAAGGGCTCGCCGCCAGAAAGGGACTCTATCACAACCCTTTCCCCGAAAGGTTTAGTGACATCCACAGTATAGACCAGTCCGCCGGCGGAATCGAAATTGTATGAGCGGCCGACAAAAGACCAAGACTCGGCGCCTGTACGGGGATCCTGTCTGTTGACTATCTTGAGCACATGCTCTGACGGCTTGGAAATCGTGTTGACCCAGTTGTCGTAAGAGACTTCCAGGTAGTCTTTCACCTCCTTGCCGGTCATATTGACCACATACACCTGATTCTCGAATGGATAGACCGTGAACAGGTCGTTATAGACAAGGGTTCCCGCCTTTACCGTGCCATTGAACGTCAAGGGTGCGGCGAACGAGATCCTTGCGGGAGAGCAAGACAACGAGATCGTGTGAATCAGATTAAGATAGTGGCTCATCCCCTTGTAGGCGTCCCTTGTGACAAGATCCACCTTGAGATCACCCACTTTCTTGATGGTGAACTCCTTAACGGCTTTAAAATCGTCATGGAAGATCTGTGACATCTTAGTGTCTATCCTCGAACGCTCGACCGGGAGCAGATCGGCTTCCAACTTCTTGTCAATGATCTTTCCCTTCTTTACAGAAAAGCTGATTCTGCCGTACCCGACAAAACGGCTGTGGCTTCCCGCGTTTATAAGACAAATAGAATCACTCTCCACCACTTTTGGCCTATGGTCATGTGAACAGACCAGGAGGTCAACGCCATGGAGGGTCTTCATCAAGTCGAGTCCCTGGCTTTCAAGGACCTTTCCATCGCCTTCGCCGGTAGCGGAATGGACGGCGACAATCACCAGATGCGGCTTTTCCTTGGCTATGACAGCATCTACATCGTCCTGAACCAACGGGATCAGGCTCTCGAACTTCATCCCGCTCCATAGCCGCTCAGGAAGCCATCCGGCTATATTGGCGTTATCATAACCCAGGACAGCTACCTTGAGTCCATTGCGTTTGAGA
>JAFROA010000347.1 GCA_017429885.1 Bacteroidales bacterium
AATAAACGCCAATGGGTGAAAGAGCGTCGGCCGGAACTCATGGAGATGTTGCGCTCACAGATGTTCGGCAGGGAACCGGGTCAGGCTCCGGATCTCCATTTCGAGACTCTTGAGGAAAGTCACGAAGCTTTCGGCGGCCTTGCGACCAGGAAGCAGGTGAAAATCAGCTTCGACAAGGATGAGAAGTACTACCTGGTTCTTCTCATGTATATTCCCAATGACCGTAAAGGCCCCGTACCGGCCTTCCTGGGGGCTAATTTCAAAGGTAATCACGCCACAACCACCGATCCCGCGGTCTTGATGCCGACTCCCGACAAGCTGGCGACCTATGCTTCGAGCTTCAAGGTTGAGCCGAGGAGCGCGAACGGTCACCGCTGGGAATATGAATATATTCTTAAACATGGTTATGCCGTGGCAACCTTTTGCTACCACGATGTTGACCCTGACTTCCATGATGGTTTCCATAACGGGGTTCACCAATTGATGGATGGAGATAAGCCTAGGAATGGCGAGTCATGGGGAACGATATCCGCATGGGCGTGGGGCCTATCCAGATGCCTTGACTTCCTCGAGACACAGAAAGAGATAAACTCAAAGAAGGTTGCTGTCATAGGACATTCAAGGCTTGGCAAAACCGCTTTGTGGGCTGGTGCGACCGACCAGAGATTCGCATTGGTAATCTCCAATGACTCAGGTTGTTCCGGAGCTGCTATTGCCAGAAGGAAATTTGGTGAGACAGTCGAGGTGATCAACAGGAATTTCCCGCATTGGTTCTGCGGCAATTATGCGGCGTATGGAGGTCGGGAAGAGAAGATGCCTTGGGACCAGCACGAGTTGGTCGCCATGATCGCCCCCAGACCGGTCTATGTCGCTAGCGCGAGTGAGGATGATTGGGCTGACCCCGTAGGAGAGTATTACAGCCTCGTAGGAGCAGCCTCCGTGTATAAATTGTTCGGTTACGATGGCATCACTGACAGAACCGTTCCTGAGATCGAGCATCCAGTGGTCGTCGGCCGAATGGGACATCATATCCGCAAAGGCGAGCACAATGTCCGCCTTTACGATTGGGAGCAGTACGTCAGTTTCGCCGACCGCTTCCTGAAATAGGTTTTATCCAACTGGTTTTATTCCCATTCAATAGTTGCCGGGGGTTTTGACGAGATGTCATAAACCACCCGGTTGACTCCCTTGACCTTGTTGATGATGTCATTGCTGACTTGGGCGAGGAAGTCGTACGGGAAACGGAACCAATCCGCTGTCATGGCGTCTGTCGAGACCATGGCCCGCAACGCCACAGGATTCTCGTAGGTTCTCTCATCTCCCATCACTCCAACGCTCTTGACGGGGAGAAGGATCACTCCGGCCTGCCAGATGGCATCGTAGAGGTTAGTGGCCTCAACCCTCGGATCAGAAGCTGAAGGGAGATGCAAGGAGGTGCAGTCATAGTTCCGGAGACCCTTAATGAATATGTCATCCGCCTCCCGGAGAACATCCAGTTTCTCTTTGGTGATGTCTCCAATTATGCGCACGGCGAGTGAAGGCCCGGGGAAAGGATGCCTTCCCACCAGTTCCTCCTTGATGCCGAGAGCCCGGCCTACTCGTCTGACCTCGTCTTTGAAGAGCATCCTGAGCGGCTCCAAGACCTTGAGATTCATCTTTTCAGGAAGCCCGCCAACGTTGTGGTGCGACTTGATCTTGGAGGCGATCCCCTCGATTCCGGCTGACTCGATAACGTCCGGATAGATCGTGCCCTGGGCTAGCCAGCGGGCACCCTCGATCTTTCGGGCGTATTTGTCGAAAGTCTCGACGAACAGGCGGCCTATTATCTTTCTCTTGGCCTCCGGCTCTGTCACCCCGGCAAGTTCCCGCAGGAAATCCTCCGAGGCATCAACTCCAATGACGTTGAGGTTCATGTCCTTGTACGAGGCCAGGACATCATCATATTCATTTTTCCTTAATAGGCCGTTGTTGACGAATATGCAGGTGAGGTTGTGGCCGATTGCCTTATTGAGCAACACTCCCGCGACTGTGGAATCCACGCCACCGCTAAGACCAAGAATCACTTTGTCGTTCCCGACCTTCTCCTTTATAGCCGTGACTGTGGTCTCGATGAATGAGGCGGATGTCCAGTCCCCTTTGCATCCGCAGATCCTGAAAACGAAATTCCCGAGAATCCTTGATCCTTCAGTGGTGTGGAAAACCTCAGGATGGAACTGAACAGCGTAAGTGGGCTCACCTTCAAATGAGAAGGCGGCGTTCTCCACGCTTTCAGTGGAGGCGATGATCTTGGCTCCCTCCGGCAGGGAGGAGATGGTATCCCCATGCGACATCCAAACCTGTGAGCGATGTGGGAGGCCCCGCAATAGAAGTGATTCTGAATCAACTATTTCTAGCATGGCTCTCCCGTATTCCCTCGCAAGTGAGCCTTCAACCTTGCCTCCGAATTTATGGGCCAGATACTGGGCCCCATAGCATATTCCCAGAAGGGGAAAATGACCCTTGATCCCGCTGAGATCGATTTGGGGTGCGTTGGCGTCCCTGACGGAGCATGGACTACCGGAAAGGATAACTCCCTTCACATCGTCTCCCAAGACAGGGACTTTGTTGAACGGGTAGATTTCACAGAAGACGTTAAGCTCTCGCAGGCGGCGGCCGATCAACTGTGTGACCTGTGAGCCGAAATCAAGGATGATGATTTTTTCTGTCATTTGGTTCGTGATTTCCGTCGCAAAAATAGTATAAAAACATAATTCTGAAAAAAAATACGAAACATGAATAATGATTGAAAAAATATTCATATATTTGGGGCGGAAATGAATATTTATTTAGCCGTGAAAAGCAAGCAAGAGAGACATAAGATCATTAAAGAAGTCGTCGGGAAAGGAAAAGTCTCGAGTCAGGAAGAGTTGGCTGAGATTCTTGAGAATAACGGCATACAGGTGGCCCAGGCCACTTTATCCCGTGACATCAGGGATCTGGGCATAACCAAGCGCCATGATGGTGACGGGTACTATTACAGTCTGCCCGGAGTCTCTTCCAGACCATCCGGAAGGAGGTTCCCGGCTTCTTTCGTGAATGTCTCCAGCATTGAGTTCACTGGCCAGTTGGCTGTTCTTAAGACTATGCCTGGGCATGCCAATATGATTGCGGCATGGATAGATTCCTTTTCTCTTCCTGAGGTGGCTGGCACCATAGCTGGGGATGATACCATTATGCTTGCTATCCGTGAAGGTGTGTCAAGGGAAGAACTCTTGAGGTCTCTTGGGAAACTATTCTCAGGCTTGGAGTCTGTTAGATTGAATTAATAATTAATTATTGAGATACAGATGAGATTGGAGGACATAACGATAGAGGTGGCATCGGAGAAGCACCTCGTCTATGTTGACAAGATTTTGACATCCATCGAGGAAGCCGCCAAGGTTCGGGGGACGGGAATCGCCCGCAGGAAACCGGAGTATATCGCCCGGAAGATGCAGGAAGCCAAGGCGGTCATAGCTCTTCACGGCGAGGATTTCGCCGGGTTCAGTTACATCGAGACTTGGGAGCATAAGAGCTATGTAACCACTTCGGGACTTATTGTGCGACCCGAGTTCAGAGGCCTGGGTATCGCCAAGAAAATCAAGGACTTGACTTTTTCATTGGCCCGTACCCGCTGGCCAAAGGCAAAGATATTCAGTCTCACGAGCGGTGCGGCCGTGATGGCGATGAACACCCGTTTGGGCTACAAGCCGGTGACCTTCGCCGAGCTTACCAGTGACGAGTCGTTCTGGAAGGGATGCGAGGGTTGCATCAATGTCGATGTGCTGAAGAGGACCGATCGCAAATACTGCATCTGCACCGGGATGCTGTTCGATCCTGAGGAGCATCTGCCGGCCAAGATCCCGCAGGATGTGTTGGACCGGATCGCGGCCTTGGATAAAGAAGAAACAAACGATTGACAGATATGGCAAAAAAGAAAGTAGTGGTCGCTTATAGCGGCGGTCTGGACACTTCGTTCACGGTCATGTACCTGACGAAGGAGAAAGGTTATGAGGTTTACGCGGCTTGCGCCGACACCGGTGGATTCAGCCCTGAGCAGCTGAAAGACAATGAGAAACGCGCTTATGAGCTCGGCGCCAAGGAATATGTCACCCTGGACGTGACGAAGGAATACTATGACAAGAGCCTTAAGTACATGATCTTCGGAAACGTGTTGAGAAATGGGACTTATCCCGTTTCTGTCTCTTCCGAGAGAATATTCCAGGCAATGGCCATAGCCCGTTATGCCAAAGAGATCGGAGCGGACGCTATTGCCCACGGATCAACCGGGGCCGGAAATGACCAGGTCCGTTTCGACATGACCTTCCTCGTGATGGCTCCAGGGATAGAAATCATCACCCTCACCCGCGACATGGCCCTGACTCGCCAGTTTGAGGTTGATTATCTCAATGAGCATGGTTTCAAGGCAGATTTCAAGAAGTTGAAATATTCCTACAATGTCGGTCTTTGGGGGACCTCCATTTGCGGAGGCGAGATTCTGGACTCTAAGCAAGGACTGCCGGAAAGCGCTTATTTGAAGCAAGTCACAAAAGAAGGTTCAGAGATTATCGAGATCGGGTTTGAGAAGGGGGAGATAGTCTCGGTCAACGGGCAGAAGTTCACCGATAAGGTGGCCGCCATACAGAAAGTGGAGACTATCGCCGCCCCTTACGGGATCGGCAGGGATATGCATGTGGGTGACACGATCATAGGTATAAAGGGCCGTGTCGGCTTCGAGGCCGCAGCACCGATGCTGATCATGGCTGCCCATAAGTTCCTTGAGAAATTCACCCTCAGCAAGTGGCAGCAGTATTGGAAAGACCAGGTGGCCAATTGGTATGGGATGTTCCTGCATGAGAGCCAGTACCTTGAGCCTGTGATGAGGGACATCGAGGCCATGCTCACCGAAAGCCAGCGCAATGTGACTGGAAAGGTCACCATGGAGCTGCGTCCATGGTCATTCTCGACCGTGGGAGTGGACTCTCCTTGCGATCTCGTGAAGACCAAGTTCGGGGAATATGGCGAGATGCAGAAGGGATGGACCAGCGAGGATGCCAAAGGATTCATAAAAGTGAGCTCCACGCCGCTCCGGGTTTATTACACTGCCCATAAGGACGAGGGTGAGAAACTTGAGAAGGAGTTGTGATGGCTGCTGATAAAAAGATTAAGGTTGGGATCGTTGGAGCCGCTGGTTACACTGCCGGTGAGCTTCTCAGGATTCTTGTGAACCATCCTTGTGTGGAGATAGCCTTCGCGCAAAGCGGAAGCCACGCCGGAGAGCCGGTCTGGTCTGCTCACTCCGATCTACTAGGCGAGACGAACCTCAGATTCGTCTCGGGGATGCCCGATCTGGTCGGGCATGACACCTCTGTCATTCCCGGTTCAACCGGGAATCCCGATGTGTTGTTCCTATGCTCCGGGCACGGTAAGGCCAAGCCGTTCGTTGAGACGCTGCCTGATTGTTACAAGGGTGCCATCATCGATCTCGGGAATGACTTCCGCCTGAAAGCCGATGCTGGAGATTTCGTTTATGGCCTTCCGGAAGCATTTAAGGATAAGATAGTTAAGGCTAAGCATATCGCTAATCCCGGCTGTTTCGCCACATCAATCCAACTTGCTTTGTTGCCAATGGCAAAGGCTGACTTGCTGCCGGAGATCCATGTGACCGGTATAACCGGGTCAACCGGTGCCGGGCAGGCACCTTCTGAGACGACTCATTTCAGCTGGAGGACAGACAACCTGTCTGTTTACAAGGCATTTACCCATCAGCATCTGGGCGAGATCAATGAGACTCTAAAGACCATGGCGCCCCATTATTCCGGGGATATGAACTTCGTTCCGGTGAGGGGTGACTTCGCCAGGGGAATACTCGCGTCAGTCTATTTCGACTGTGACCTTCCCGAGGAGACAGCGGTAGCTATGTACAAGGATTATTATAAGGATGAACCTTTTGTCCATGTGATAGACTCCAACCCGGATGTGAAAATGGTGGTTAACACCAATAAATGTGTACTGAATGTGCGGAAGCACGGACGGAAACTGCACGTTATTAGTGTGATAGATAATCTGGTGAAAGGAGCTTCCGGTCAGGCGGTCCAGAACATGAACCTTATTTTCGGCCTCCCTGAGGACACCGGTCTCCACCTGAAAGCCACAAGATTCTAGCGATATGGAACTATTTGATGTATACAGTTTGTTTGACGTGACGCCGGTTCGGGCCAAGGGCACGAGAATATGGGACGACAAGGGCACCGAGTACCTGGATCTCTATGGCGGCCACGCGGTCATATCCGTAGGCCACTGCCATCCTCATTACGTGGAGACTATAACGGAACAGCTAAGCAAAATAGGATTCTATTCCAACAGTGTCCGCAACCCTCTCCAGGTGGAACTGGCGGAGAAGATAGGGGAGTTGTCGGGTTATCCGGATTATTCCTTATTCCTTTGCAACTCAGGAGCTGAAGCTAATGAGAACGCTTTGAAACTGGCTTCTTTCCACACAGGGGAGCGTCGTGTCATCGCTTTCAAGGGAGCCTTCCACGGGCGCACTTCCGGAGCTGTAGCCGTGACCGATAATCCCAAGATAAGGGCTCCTTTCAACAGCTGGCACGAGGTGACTTTCGTCGGGATGAATGAAATCGCGGCGGTAAAGGAGGAACTCTCCAAAGGAGACATAGCCGCTGTCATAATCGAGGGAATCCAGGGAGTTGGGGGAATCATCATCCCGGATGACGACTTCATGAGGAGCCTTAGGGATGTGACAAAAGAGGCTGGTGTGCCTCTTATTCTTGACGAGGTTCAGAGCGGATGCGGGCGTACAGGAAAATATTTCGCCCACCAATGGACAGGAATCCGTCCTGACTTGATCACTATGGCCAAGGGCATGGCGGGCGGCTTCCCGATAGGTGGTGTATTGATCTCTCCTGAGTTCGTGCCTGTAAAAGGAATGCTTGGAACCACATTCGGCGGCAATCATCTCGCCATGGCCGCTGCCATAGCTGTCGCCGATATCATCAAAGACGAGAACCTTGTCCAGAACGCCTATGAGGTCGGTGAATACCTGAAATCCCGCCTTCAGGCGTTGGCTTCAGAGCCTGACGCCAACGGAATCAAAGAGGTTCGTGGCAGGGGACTGATGATTGGTGTTGAGTTCGATGGACCGATAGCGGAGTTGCGTCGGAAGCTGCTCTTCGAAAAGAAAGTGTTCACAGGCGTGTCGGGCAAGAACATGATCCGTCTCCTCGCGCCGCTCACTCTCAGCAAAGAAGATGTTGATATATTCATTAAAGCATTGGAGGAATCACTATGAGATCTTTCTTTCATGTGAGCGACATAGGCGACTTGGCGTCTGCCCTACAGGAAGCCAAACACGTCAAAGCGACTCCTTTCGCATGGAAGGAGCTCGGCCGGGACAAAACCATCATCCTGATCTTTTTCAACAGCAGCCTCAGGACACGTCTAAGTAGCCAGAAAGCAGCTCTCAATCTCGGGATGAACCCTATTGTCCTCAACGTCGGCGCTGATAGCTGGAAACTCGAGACCCAGTTGGGAGTCATCATGGACGGAGACAAGAGCGAGCATCTGAGGGAAGCTATCCCTGTGATCGGCAGCTATTGCGACATCATTGGAGTGCGCTCTTTCGCCGGTCTTACCGACCGGGAGTTTGATTATGCGGAATCAATTCTAACCCAATTCATAGAATATTCAGGGAAGCCGGTTATAAGCCTTGAATCGGCGACTGTGCACCCCTGCCAGGCCTTCGCGGACCTGATAACCATTGAGGAATACAAGACGAAAGCCCGCCCGAAGGTCGTCATGACTTGGGCTCCGCATCCCCGCTCTCTTCCGCAGGCTGTCCCTAACTCATTCGCCGAATGGATGAACGCCGCTGACGTGGACTTTGTGATCACCCATCCGAAGGGCTATGATCTGGATTCCCGTTTTGTCGGGAACGCGGTTGTCGAGTATGACCAGATGAAGGCCCT
>JAFROA010000348.1 GCA_017429885.1 Bacteroidales bacterium
AGGGCGTGGATGCCCTCGATAAGGAGGATGGACCTGTCAGCCAGCTTTAGCTTCTTGCCGTTAAACTCCCTCAATCCGGTGACAAAATTGAACTCAGGCACCTCAACCTCCTCTCCGGCAAGCAGTTTGAGCAAATCCTTCTGGAGATAATCATGATCCACAGTGTCGAAGTTGTCAAAGTCAAAAGAACCGTCAGGAAGCCTTGGAGTGTCAAGGCGATTGACGAAATAGTCATCCGTGGAGAATGAGATGGGATGGAGCCCACAAGCTTTGAGCTGTATGCTCAAACGCTTGCAGAATGTGGATTTTCCGCTACTTGTCGGGCCTGTGATCAAAACCAACCTCAAAGGGTCGGAAGGGTCCGAGTGGCGCCTCTCAATCTCCTCGGCTATCTGGACTATCTTTTTCTCCTGCAACGCCTCGGCTATCTGGATAAGGTCAGATGCCTTGCCACTTTGAATAGATTCGTTCACGTCCCCGACATTGCCGAGCTGCATTATATTGTTCCAGCGATGAGACTCGATGAACACATCAAATGTCTTAGGCTGCTCTCTGAAAGGTGCGAGATCCTCAGGGTGATGTCTGTCCGGGACCCGGAGCAATATTCCCCCACGGTAAAAACTCACGTCCCATGCTTTCAAGTAGCCGGCGCTAGGGACAAGCTCATCGTAGTAGTAGTCTGCTGTCCCTCCGAGTGTGTAATATGTGATATAGACATCCCCGCAGGTCTCCAACAGCTTGACCTTATCCGTGGCGCCAATGGCGGTGAACGTCTTGATGGCATCCTCAACCCTTGCCTCATGGCGTCTGAAAGGCACATCCTGATCCACAATCTCTCTCATCCTGGCCCTAACGGCATCCACATCTGCCGCCTCAATCGTCGTCCCGTCACCTTTATCGACAGAGCAGTAATAGCCTTTGGAGATAGGCCTGCGTATTGTCAACTTGCTGTCAGGGAACAAATCTTTGACGGCTTTATACAGCAGGAAGCAAAGGGAACGGCAATAGAAGTTGCGGCCAGTGTAGGTGCGGTAGTCAAGAAACTGGACATCAAGACTGTGATAGACCTTGAACCGGAGCCCCTGAGCCACATTGTTGACAAGGGCGGCCAGAATGTCATAGGGTTTGTCGAACTCAAACTCGGAAGCTATGTCCTTAAGGTACGCGCCCTCGACAAACTCCTTCGAGGTACCGGTGTTCTTGCAATATATCTTTACCATATTCAGGAATTTACTTCAAAACAGGGAGCCAGGTCTGGACATGGGATCCTTCCCAGCAGTCAACTGACGCGTAATCCACCATACGGATAGTTCCTGTGGTGGTAGGGACTTCAAACTCAACCTTGGTCCCTGGACGCTCCGCGGCTATCCGCCTGACTTCGACAGTCCCGTCCGCGGTGGAGACAATCTTCACAGGCCTGTCATACTCCGGATCTATGTTCTCGTCCCTCGCGAGAACCAGCGGTCCCCATTGGACGGCTTGGAAATTCTTTCCTTCCGGATTGACTCCATCTTTTGCCATTATCAAACGGGCCTTCATGTCAAAATCAAGCTTGATCTCATCACCCGGCTTCCAATCCCTTTCAACAGAGAGATACTCTCCCGTCCTAACTCCTTTGACGGGTTTGCCACCCACTGACACAGAAGCGTTTCCGCTCCATGACGGGATATACAGTTTTATAGTGAACTTGCCGCTTCCGGAAGGGAAAACCGCTATCTTCACATTTCCGTCCAGCGGGAAATCAGTGTCAATACCCAATGAGACATATCTCCCATCAGCCGTCTCCGCCTTGTACACTCCCCTGTTGTAAAGGTTCACAACAGGACCTTCCTTAGCTTGCATGACAGCGATATATGGGAAATAAGCCAGGCCTGTGGGACCACTGAGATTGCAGCAAGTCACCGGGAGACCGTCAATAACCATTCCCCAGCCGCTGTTCGTGACCTTGGCGCCATTCAGGAGGTTGACATAACTGAAGCCTTTCCCATCAGGCCGCATAGCCCCCAAAAGGCCGTTATAGGCATATTTCTCAACACATTCCACAGCCGCCGGATCACCTGTGAGACGAAGGAACTGGGAACAGAACTTCATCCACGTAACCCCCACACAGGTCTCCATCATCCTCTTCACGTCCGGATTCGACTGTTCGACAGCCGTATTGCCCCATCCCTCACCATAAAGCTTCGGCCAATAGATATCTGTCCCGGCATTGCCGATGATAGTGATTTCCTGTTCTTTAACCCCGTTGAAGAACTTCGAGAGACAGTCCAGCCAGCGGGGATCTACGGTAGCCCGGTAATACTCAGCAAGCCCCTCCATGACTGAAGTCATCTCATAGGCTTTAGGATAAGGCTTACCAACCTCACGAAGAGGGGTTCCGGCCATAATCAAGGCGAAAAGGTCACTACCCTCATTGCCACCTGTATCAACGATATACTTCGCGAAGTCCAGATACTCTTTCTTCCCCGTTATGCGATATAACCTCATGAAAGGCTCAAGGATCGAGGACGACTCGATATTGGTGGAACTCCAGCCAAGTGTGGTTATGTCTTTCTTTGGAGCAGGGCCAACCTGTTCCATAACTGAGCGAGCCTCTTTCTCCATCGCCTCAAGCACGAGGGGATCCCTCTCGACATCAAGGTAGTACTGACTTAGGCCCAGAAGCACATATTTTCTCTCCCAGATGTCCCCATCGCCGTCTCCTGGTTGCTGGTCAACTGGAGTGCAACTTATCGAGCCGTTAGACTTAGCCGTCGCTATCAAGGAATAAACATAATCCTTAGTCAATGCTTTCAACTTCGGATCGCGGGTGTAGCGCCAAAGGAGGGAGTTTGTCCGGATACTCTTTCCAGGCATCTCACCGAGGGCGAATTTTGAACGGCCGGAGCGGAAGAACTCCAGCACCGCATCGTAAGGCATAACGCCTTTCGCCCAGTTCTCCTGGCTAAGGAGTATATAATCCTCAAAAAAGCCCTCCATCTTCGCCTTTCCCCCTGGAAGAGGGGTCAGGACATCATCAACTTTATACAGCCCATTCTGGGCAAATAGACCGGTAGCGAGAAGAAGAGCACCGAAAAAAGTGGTTATTCGTTTCATTCCCTAAGGTATAGGATATACAAATATAGCAAAAAAAGAGGAGCGGTATACATGTAAACCGCCCCTAATGGGAAAAATGGTTGGTGTATGAATTAATGGTGACTGTATTATTTCGTTCCGTCAAGAATACCGCGGAGGTAACCTATCGACTCCGCGACACCAGGATGGGGATTGTCACCGTTCTTCTCAAACTCGAGCGAGAGAACGCCCTTGTATCCTACCTTGCGAAGGGCTTTGACGATGGGACGGTAGTCAATGACTCCCCTTCCCATCTCCCAAGTCTGGCCAGCCTTTGAGGGAGCGGTCTCGTCCTTGATGTGGACATCATATATCCACTTATGGTACTTCTTGACTATCTGGGCTATGTCCTCACCGCTACGCACAGAGTGCCCCATGTCCAGGCAACACCCTACCCCAAGGGAAGGATCCTTCACGAGTTCCATTATCTTGTAGATGCTCGGGAACGCCGCCCCGTCCGGGCCATGGGTGTGGATCGCCACTTTGATGCCTGTCTCGGCCACTTTGGCTATCACATAGTCTATCAAATCGTAATCAGGAACACCTATGAACATCTTGATGCCATAACGCTCAGTGTAGGCGAAAGCCCTGTCAACCTCGGCTTTGGATTTCATGTAAATGGGGCCGAGAATATATCCCTCAACGCCATAGGAAGCACATTTTGCCTTAAATTCGTCC
>JAFROA010000349.1 GCA_017429885.1 Bacteroidales bacterium
CCTCTGGCTATGCGAGGAATATGACCTGAGCCTTGTTGAAGAGGATCTTGTGGCACTGCGGGAGGGTCGTGACACTTCCGGTCAGGAGCACTGGATGGACCATTTGAAGAATTTCATGGACCAGGGCGTTGAGGGCTTCAAACTTGATCCTGCCCGCACTATTGACAATCACCCGGACTGGCCATACTACAACGGCAAAACCGACGCTGTGATGCACAACCTCAATCAGGTGCTGCTTCCTAAGCAGATGGCAGAGCTTGGCAGAAACTACAACAACCGCAGGACATGGCACCACTACTGTGGTGGATGGTCCGGCACTCAGCATTGGACAGCTTCAACCTCTGGTGACAACGGCGGAGGAAAAACCGCATTGTACGACCAGCTGAACCTCGGAATGAGCGGCTTCCTCAATACCTCATGTGACGTGATGAGCGTTCCACGCGACCTTGAGATGCCTTCTCTTCATTTCGGTCTATTCCTTCCCTGGGTCCAGATAAACAGCTGGTTCTCAATGATGCAGCCTTTCTATTACGACAAGCCCGAGCAGGACATCTACCGTTTTTATGTCAAGCTTCGTTATTCACTGGCCCCGTACATTTATTCCATGGCGCTGGAGGCCACCCAAGATGGCATGCCCATCGTCCGTTCCATGCCGCTGACCTTCCCCGAGGATCGCAACTGCGACGACATGACCTACCAATACATGTTCGGTCCATGGTACTGTGTGGGAATATTCACAAATGAGATTTACCTCCCGAAAGGCACTTGGACAGACGCCTGGACAGGCGAGAGGATAGTCAGCAAGGGCGAGACCTTCACCAGGGAATATCCCTCCGACAGGGCCGGACTCCTTTTCGTCCGTGATGGAGCGATCATCCCTACCCAAGGAGATGTCTCATACCTCGGCGCCCGTCCGTTCGAAAAAGTCACTTTGAATATTTATCCTTGCGGGGACTCGGAGTTCACCCTCCTCGATGACGACGGAGTGACTTATAATCACGAGAAAGGAGCTATCGCCTCAACATGTGTCGAGTGCCATGAGAAGAATGGCGTTTCGAAGATAATCGTCAATCCTGTGGTTGGTTCCTTCGAGGGCATGCCTTCCACCCGTGAATATTCATTCGCCGTGCGGAATGACGGGAAAGCTTCTTCCGTCCTGGTCGGAGGGAAAGAACTGAAAGACTGGACCTTCGAGGATGGCATGATCCGCTTCTCGCTCCCCCGGACTGCTGTTTCTGAAAAGATAGTCATAGATGTTTTGTAATCATACCGCTAACGGTTTATAATGATATGGACAGAAGAGACTTTATAAAAGATTCGGCGATGGTCATGGCCGCAGGTTCAGCGATGGTTATCCCAGGAGTGAACGCTACGGCGAGAATGAAGGATAGTCACCCCGCATCCAGTTACCCCTCACCCAGAAAGGGCTCTGGTATCGCAAGGGATTTCAAGTATAACTCCGATGGTTCATTCAAGGTTCTCCAACTGACTGACACTCATGTGGTATTTGGTGACCAAAGAAGTGAGAGAGCCTATGAGAACGTGGAGAAAATGCTCCAAATCGAGAAACCGGACCTGGTGATACACACTGGAGATGTCATTTTCGGCCGTCCGGCCGAGGAAAGTCTTCGCAAGGTACTTGGAATCATCGCGGACCATAAGATTCCATTCGCGGTAGCCTTGGGCAACCACGATAGCGAGTTCGGCCTGACCAGGACCGAAGTTCTGGATGTTATACGCACGATACCATATAATATCAATACCCCGTCAGACAAAGGCATCTCAAAAGCCACCAACGATGTTATCACCCTTTCCGGGCCAGGAGGTGTTGACCGGGTGCTGTATCTTTTCGATTCTGGCCGTTTGATTGATGTTGAGGGTGGTGGCTACGACAACGTCCATGCGGACCAGATTGAATGGTACGATTCCTACAGCAAGGAATTCACCGCGAAGAACAACGGGAAGCCGGTCCATTCCCTCGCTTTCTTCCACATTCCACCAGCGGAATTCGACTACAGCTTGAGGCTGGCCGGGAACGAAGGATGGACATTCATTGGCCATATGGGAGAACATATCGGCTGCTCCAAACTGAACTCGGGGCTGTTCCAAGCCATGAAACTGAACGGCGACATCCAGGCGATAGTCTGCGGCCATGAGCACAACAACGACTTCGTGATGCAGTACATGGGAGTGATGCTCATCTATGGCCGCTTCAGTGGCTGCGACACCGTCTACAACGACCTCAAGCCTAATGGAGCGAGGGTATTTGAGTTCACCTCCGGGCAGCGTGGTTTCACGACTTGGGTCAGGCTTAATTCCGGAGAAATAGAGAACAAGGTGTTCCTGGATCCACCGATGTCAGCCAATTTCAGGGCACATAAAGAGCCTAAGGAAAAATGAGACATAATATGAAGAGATTTACGATCCTTCTTCTTTTGCTGGCAAGTCTTGCTTCCTGCGGAAAGAGAGACTGGAAGGACGCGTCGTTACCGGCGGCTGACAGGGCTAAGTTGCTTCTGAGAGAAATGACCCTTGAGGAGAAGGTCGGGCAGATGTGCCAATATGTGGCGCCTTGCTACGTACCCCCGGGACAAGGTTCACCTTACAAGAATATTGACGCCACTGATGAGAACCTTGGCAACAAGGACCTGGCGGACAAGATTCGCCGAGGCGAAGTGAGCTCCTTCCTCCACTGCATGACCACAAAGGAGGCCATAGCCCTTCAGGAACTCGCTAAAGAAAGTCGTCTGGGGATTCCTCTACTGATCGGAATCGACGCTATTCACGGCAACGCCCTCATAGAAGGCTGCACCATTTATCCTACCAGCATCAACCTAGCCTCCACATTTGACCCTGAGCTAATAGAGAGTATTGGAGCAGAAACCGCATTGGAGATGCGTCAAAAGGGCCTTTACTGGACTTTCGCACCGAATCTGGACGTGGCGAGGGACGCCAGGTGGGGCCGAATGGGAGAGACCTTCGGAGAGGATCCTTTCCTGGTGACTGAGATGGGAAAATACTCCATCTGGGGGCTTCAAGGCAGGGACCGGAACTTTGACGAGGGTCATGTTATCGCTTGTGCTAAACATCTTATCGCCGGAGGAGAACCTTTCGGGGGTCTTAATGCCGCTCCTATGGATCTTTCCGAGAGGCAGCTGAGGGAAATTTACCTTCCTCCCTTCGTGGCAGCTGTAAAAGATGCCCATGTAGGGACCTTTATGGCCGCACACAACGAGATCAACGGAATTCCATGCCACGGAAATAGCTGGTTATTAAAGGATTTACTTCGTGATGAGCTTGGCTTCGACGGCTTCGTGGTCAGCGATTGGATGGATATTGAGAGGCTGTATGCGATGCACCATTGGGCTCCTGATTCGACCGAGGCTTTCGTCCGGTCGGTAGAAGCCGGAATCGACATGCACATGCAGGGGGACAATTATTTCGAGGCCGTGATTGATGCCGTCAAGTCTGGAAGGATTCCGATGAAAAGGATTGACGAGGCTGCCGGAAAGATTCTGGAAATGAAGTTCGCGGTCGGTCTCTTCGAAGCCCCTCTCCCCTCTTTGGAACCCCTTGAGAACGCCTATGAGCACCGTCAGACTGCTCTAGCCGCCGCCCGTGAAAGCATTGTCCTCCTCAAAAACAACGGAGTGCTGCCACTCTTCCGCAATGGCGGGGTTGCCAGCTCCGGCGGCTCGACCGCCTCGCTTCGCGAGGCCCCACCGTTCGCTTCGCAAAGCGAAGCTCCGGTCCCCCCTCTTAACGTGCCGAGGGTGGCAGTGGTCTCGCCATCCGGACAGGCAACCTCCGCCAGTCCTAGGAATTCGGGGCGAAGCGAGGAGTCTGGACTGCCAGAGCCTTCTGACGTTAGAAGACTATTTGTCGTTGGGCCGAATGCGAACAGTCAGACGATTTTGGGTGACTGGGCGGCGCCACAGCCGGATTCGCTGGTTATCACCGTCCTAGACGGCCTCAAAGCTGAGTTCCCAGGTGTCACGATCGACACGATGTGCTTCGGCGGGATGATCTCAAATATCGACGCCAAAGGAATTGCCGCCGCCCGTCATAAAGCCTCCGCTGCCGACGTCTGCATAGTCGTCGCGGGAGAAAACTCACAGAGATATTCCGCCTTCGGTCGAACTTGCGGCGAGAACTGCGACAGGGACGACATCGACCTGCCTGGAATGCAAGAAGAACTTCTTGAGGCAGTGGCCTCTTCCGGCAAACCGACCATCCTGGTCCTGATGACCGGACGGGCAAACAGTATCGCCTGGGCAAAGGAGAATGTGGATGCGATTCTCAATGTTTGGGAACCCGGTCAGATGGGTGGTCAGGCCGTCGCTGAGGTAATCTCCGGCAAGGTCAACCCTTCCGGCAAATTACCGGTGACGATGCCGCGCAGTGTCGGCCAGGTACCTACCGTCTACAATCACAAGCACTCACAGTACTCCCGTCAATTCGCCACCAACGACACCGGCCCCCTATGGCCCTTCGGCTTCGGACTTTCCTACAGTAACTTTGCTTATTCAAATCCTTCATTGTTCTCCGGACAGCCGTCCGGGCCCGGCCGCGTCCATCCTCGCTCCGCTGCTGCTGAGTACGGCCTAAGCCCGGAGGCTGCTCCGGAGCGAAGCGAGGAGTCCGGACTGGCAGAGCCTGCCTTAGACGCCCTTGCCTTTGTGAGCATCACCGTTACTAACGAGGGACCGTATGACGGGACAGAGGTGGTACAGTTGTATGTGAGGGACGAATACGCATCCGTGACGAGGCCGGTGAAGGAGCTGAAAGCCTTCAAGAGAGTGTCCCTGAAAGCCGGCGAAAGCGCTGAAGTCACCTTCGCGATCACCCCCGAAATGCTCCAATGCTACGGAGCCGACAACCGCTGGAGCGTCGAGCCTGGAGACTTCACAATCCTCGTTGGATCCTCGTCAGACGACAAGGACCTCCAAGCTGTCACGCTCAATGTCAAATAGATAAGGGCTAAAATACCTTCGGAGGAATGGGCTTCCCATTGAAATCCACCGGATACTGGGCACCCGTCTCCTCAAGCTTGGAAATCATCTCCTGAATCATCTTCCGGGCCATGCCAGGCCTCTTGGAAGACAAGTCGTTATTCTCGAAAGGATCCTTCTTGAGGTTATACAACACCCTCTGCGGATTCTCCGGATGAGTAGGATTATAGTAGTAGATCAGCTTCCAATCCCCGTGGCGCCACACCGTGAAATAACTACCACGATGCTCATGAGGAAAATGCATAAGGAACTCGTCCCTATGGTCGGCGGGTTCCGGCCCTCCGTCAAGCAGCCCGGTTATGTCCTGACCGTCAACAACATGCCCCGAAGGAATCCCGACCCCAGCCACAGAGGCGATAGTCGGGTAAACATCACAGATTGACGTGACTTCCGAACGGACCGTATTGCTCTCAATCTTAACCTTTTCCTGAACGGCATTATCCGCCGGAGCAGCCCACGCCACGATGCAAGGCACCCTCATGCCACCTTCGAACTCAGTCCCCTTGATGCCACGCAAAGGAGCGCTGGAACTATGCTCCCGGTCGGAACCAACCAGCAGACCCGAACCATTGTCACCCATGAATATCACCAGAGTATTCCCGGCAATCCCCTTCTCGGCCAGATGGTCGAGAATATCATTGAGCGACTTGTCCATTCCTTCTATCAAAGTGGCGAACCCCTTAGCGTTAGCGGGCTTGGAAGCATCTCCCTCATAGCGGCTTATGAACCTCGGGTCAGTCTGGTGGGGAGAATGGACAGCATAGTGGGACATATACAGGAAAAACGGGGTCCCGTCCTCCACCGCCGCATCTATCTGACCCATAGCCTCCAGGGTCAGGGCTTCCGTCAGGAAGGTGTTGGTACCGTGGTATTTGTCCAGTCCGGGAACAGCCCTGGGCTTATAGCCTTTTATAAGCCCATAGCCGTCCTCGCCATAATAACTTCCAGGCTCTCCAATCGAAGATCCGGCAATATTCACGTCGAAACCAATTTTCAAAGGATCGGCTGAAGGAGAGTTGTTATTCCCGAAATGCGCCTTCCCTACATGGATTGTCCTGTATCCCGCACCGGAAAGAAGGCGAGGGAGAGTCTGCTCCTCTGGAGAGATTCCGTTCCACCCCCATCCGTAAGGGCCGAAGGTGTTGCGGTTGTCGCTTTCGGAATATATCCAATTTGTAGTGTGATGACGGGCGGAATACTGTCCTGTCATCAAAGAAACCCTGGACGGAGAGCTCACGCTCATCGCATAACACTGGGAGAAACGAACCCCTTGCGAGGCAAGTCTCTCCATCCCGGGCGTATGGTACCATTCATTGAGAGGGTACCTCTGAGGCACACCAGAACGATCCGCGACAAAGGGAACGCTTGTGTCCATGGCTCCCATGTCATCGACCAGAAACATGATGATGTTCGGTCTGTCCTGCGCGCCGAGCGAGAAGCCTCCGGCAAGCAGGAGAGAGGCAGAGGTAATATGGC
>JAFROA010000350.1 GCA_017429885.1 Bacteroidales bacterium
CCGATGGTCATTCCGATATTGATGAAAAGGTGCATGAATATGCATGAAGCCACGCAGTACCCGTAAATCCGGGTGAAAGCCTCTCTGCTTTTTTCCGCGTCAACGACAATCCTCCAGATCATGAACACATATAGCAGGATCACGATAAGGCATCCGATGAATCCCCATTCCTCCCCGACGGTGCAGAAGATAAAGTCGGTGCTCTGCTCGGGGACAAAGCCGAAAGTAGTCTGCGTCCCGTTTAGGAATCCCTTGCCTTTAAAACCTCCTGAGCCTATGGCTATCATGCTCTGGTTGACATTGTAGCCCACGCCGGACGGATCCTCTTTCATACCCAGCAGCACCTCTATTCTCTTGCGCTGGTGATCCTGGAGTATGTTGTTGAATATGAAGTCCGTAGAGAAGATCAGCGCTATTCCTGCCACCAGTCCAATCGCCGAAAGCGACAGGTGCGGTTTTCTCTCCTTATAGCCTTTAACCAGAAGAGAGACTATGGCGACCACGCAAAAACCCAGGAGGATATACATGGGTTTGATCCCGGCGAGAAAGCTCTCCGGGGGCACTGTCTTGCCGAAAACCAGGGGCAGAAGGCTCATCAGGACCAGGACTCCCAGATTGATCCAGAACAGGTGCCCGATCTGACCGGAGCCTATCGCTCCTGCCAGGGCTATCAATCCCAGCAATGTCAGCAGAGAAACATATGGCGAGGCGGTGAGAGTGAGGATGAACAGCAGGATGGCGGCTATGATGCTGAATATCCACCATCCGGAGAAGCCCTCCCGGTACATCACGAAGAGGAATCCCACGTACACAAGAGCCGATCCGGTCTCGCTTTCGGCAAGGATCACCAGCATCGGGACACCGATAATCAAGGCGGTCATCATGAAATCCTTGAACCTGGTGACCCGGTAGTTTGTCTGGCTCATCAATGTCGCCAGCAGCAACGAAGTCGTGATCTTGGATATCTCCGCGGGCTGGAACTTCACCGGGCCGAACTCGAACCAGGAGTGGGATCCCTTGACATCTTTTGACACGAATATGACCACCACAAGCAAGACCAGTACAAACAAATACAATGGTATCGCTGAGCTTTCCCAGAATCTCGGGTTAATCGCGAACAGGATCAACAGGGCCAACGCCAGGGCAGTCAATATCCACACGAATTGTTTTCCGCTGCGGAAATTGAAATCAAAGATGCTTGAGGGCTCCGACGAATAGATTGAGGCGTAGATGTTGACCCAACCGATGAGGATCAGGAGCAGGTATGAGATCACCAGCTTCCAATCTATAGATTGCTTCACGCCTCTGTCGGAGAAGTTGCCCATATCCCAGCCTTAATTGTAGGTTTTGACTCTGGACATAAGGTCGCCTTGCATGACCCTGTTCTCAAGATCAGGTCTGGAGATATCTCCATTGAGATATTTCTCGATAAGGAGCGAGGCGATAGGCGCGGCCCAAGTGGCGCCGAATCCGGCGTTCTCCACATATGCGGCAACCGCGATCTTCGGGTCGTCTTTCGGAGCGAAACAGATGAACACTGAGTTGTCAGCGCCCCTCGGGTTCTGGGCGGTTCCCGTCTTACCGCATATATCCAGGCCTTTGACTTCAGCCACCCATGCCGTACAACCTGTTCCGGGGCCGTTATTAACGGCTCTCCACATACCATTAATCACTTTCTTGAAGTTGGTCGTGTCGACCATGGTATACTGACGCTCGTTGTATTTGGTGTCGATCTCCACACCCTCGGAAGCTTTGACGATGTGGGGGATTTTGTACCAGCCTCGATTAGCCATGATGGCGGCGAGATTGGCGATCTGGAGGGGAGTGACTCCGACTTCTCCCTGGCCTATGGAGATGGAGATGATTGTCGTGAATTTCCAACCTCCCTTGCCGTACCGCTTGTTGTACAGTTTCGAGG
>JAFROA010000351.1 GCA_017429885.1 Bacteroidales bacterium
ATCGAGCAAAAAGATGTATATTAGTGCTCAATTTATTTGGAATTCAACATAGAGGAATAATTCTCTAATTTTACGGTGCGTTTTGAAACGGTTTATTTTCAATTTCATGAGAAAAACGATCAATTGCCTTTTGATTGCCGCCTCGGTAATAGTCATGAACGGCTGCCTGGCAGGCAAGTACATGTGTAATTTCGCCCTCCTGCCCGAAGAACACGGGAATGACATAGAAGGTGACAGGGCGAAAACCGAGTCCCGCTATCCCGGAATCCTGTCTTGGTATGACAATCTTCATGATCAAGGAGTGTTCAAAGATACCTCCCTTGTCGGAGAAAACGGCTATAAACTCCATGGGATTTTCGCCTCCGCGTCTGATCCCAAGACAGCCAACGGCACGGCCATCGTCGTCCATGGTTACACCGACAACCACATCTGTTTCCTGAACCTCGTGAGGATGTACAGGGACGACCTGAACTACAACGTCATGGTTCCCGATCTCCACTACCACGGCTACTCAGAGGGCAGGGCGGTGCAGATGGGATGGTTTGACCGCCTCGATGTGAAACGATTCGCCGAAATGGCCCACAATATCTGGGGTGACGATTTCATGGTCGTCCATGGAGTCTCCATGGGAGGCGCCACCACCATGATGCTGAGTGGAGATGACGATCTTCCTGAATATATCAAGGCCTTTGTCGATGACTGCGGCTACTCCTCGGTCTGGGACCAATTCGCCCATAACCTCAAGGACATGTTCCATCTGCCTCCGTTCCCTGTGCTGACGAGCGCCAACATCGTCTGCCGTAAACGCTATGGCTGGGATTTCAAGGAGGCGTCGTCAGTGAAACAGCTGGCGAAATGCGAGCTTCCGGTGCTATTCATCCACGGAGACAAGGATGACTTTGTTCCGACAGATCATGTCTACAAGAATTACGAAGCGAAGACAAAGGGCTACAAGGAGATCTGGATAGCTCCCGGATCGGAGCATGCCATGTCCTATAAAGACCATCCCCAGGAATACACCCAGCATGTGAGTGCGTTCCTGGAGAAGGCAAAAAGTCTATAAGTCCTTGATTACTCGGCCTTTCCGTCGGAACCGAGGACGTTGATGATCTTGTGCATGTAAAGCTTCTTCATCTCGTCGCGGGCAGGACCCAAGTACTTCCTGGGATCGAACTCACCGGGCTTCTCATCGAAGACCTTGCGGATGGCGGCGGTCATCGCGAGACGGCTGTCGGAGTCGATGTTGATCTTGCAGACAGCGCTCTTGCTGGCCTCTCTGAGCTGCTCCTCGGGGATACCGACAGCATCAGGAAGTTTGCCGCCGTGGGCGTTGATGATGTCAACATACTCCTGGGGAACTGAAGAGGAACCGTGGAGGACGATCGGGAAGCCGGGAAGCTTCTTCTCAATCTCATGAAGGACGTCGAAAGCGAGCGGCGGAGGAACGAGACGACCGGTCTCGGGATCCCTCTTGCACTGCTCGGGCTTGAACTTGTAAGCACCGTGGGATGTTCCGATGGAGATGGCCAGGGAGTCGCAACCGCTACGGGTAGCGAAGTCGATGACCTCCTCGGGACGGGTGTAGTGGGACTTCTCAGCAGAGACCTCATCCTCAACACCAGCGAGAACACCGAGCTCAGCCTCAACAGTCACGTCATATTTATGAGCATAATCCACAACCTGCTTTGTCAAGGCGATATTCTCCTCGTAAGGGAGAGAGGAAGCGTCGATCATGACTGAAGAGAAGCCCATGTCAACGCAGCTCTTGCAGAGCTCGAAAGAGTTGCCATGATCAAGGTGGAGGCAAATCTGGGGATGCTCCCAACCGAGTTCCTTAGCATACTCGACAGCGCCCTCAGCCATGTAGCGGAGAAGGGTCTGGTTGGCGTATTTACGCGCTCCGCTGGAAACCTGGAGGATGACCGGAGACTTGGTCTCAGCGGCGGCCTGGATAATGGCCTGGAGCTGCTCCATGTTGTTGAAATTGAATGCGGGGATGGCGTAACCACCAGCGACAGCCTTAGCGAACATCTCTCTGGTGTTCACAAGGCCAAGATCTTTGTAAGAAACCATAATTGTATAAATAAAACTAATAAGAATTTGTCAAATCCGTCAGCGTGGCTTCAAAAGCCGTGCAAATTTAGTCTTTTTCACCCAAAAATAAAAGATGTTCGACCAAGCTTATATAACGTCGTTTTATCACTCCCCGTCTACCTGTCTCGATGATGTATGGAAGACTGGAAAGATCGAAGAAATCCAGCAATTCGCGGGCGATTTCTGGAGACTCCTTCTCGAGCGAGGTCATATCGATTCTCAGTAACGAGAGATTCAGTGAGTCAGCGGCCTCCTTCTCAGCGGCGCAGACAGGACAACCCTCGGTGCTGAAGAAAAAGTATCCACCTTTGCGCCGCATCTTATTCCAACCTTTTATGGAAGTCTTGGGAATTCTCGCCCCGACGGGCGCTTTACTCAAAAGCCCTTCCATCATGGAAGCCATCCCGACCACCTTCAAACTGTCGTCAGGAGTATTCCAGATATCTGATCTCGAGAGAATATAATCCTTTATAAACGAAGAAGTTCCTTCCTTAAAGCCTTCTCCTCTCTTGGAGATGAGATAATAAAGCAGATCTCCTTCAAGCCGCTTGAAAGAGAGGGAATCTCCTCTCGATAAAGAGTGGTCCTCCAGCAAGGAGGCAACCTCCTCCACATTCTCAGGAGCCACTTTCACCCCATAGACAGAGAATAGCTTGTCAAAGAGCTCCTCGGACTCCTTTCCCCCATATTGATAATCCTCAGGGGCAAGGAATAAATCCAAGAGACGCTCCAATGCGTCGGTATCCAACCCACGCCCTGCAATGAAGCCCTCAGGATCAATGAGGAACATTTTCGGCGTAGACGTCACACCATACATCATCTGATACCCGGAGGAATCCTCAGGATCCCAAAGGTGGAAGACCCGTACTGAACCGGATTTAACAGCGAAAGTGGACTCCCTCCAGTTTTTCCATCTGTTCTCATCACGGCCGACATATACAGCAGTGACATCCACAGGATAGTTTTTATCGTCCAGTAGAGAGCGAAGCATCGGAGACTCCAACTTGCACTTGGCGCAATCCGTGTCATAGAAATACAGGATCTGGAAACGGGGATTGCCGGTCGAGCCGGCAATGACGGACGATGTCGAGCCGGCAATGACGGACGATGTCGAGCCAGAAAGAACTGGAATCTGGACAGACTCTCCGAAGGGGTCGAGCAGAGTCACTTTCGGGGCAGACATGCCGATGAGGGAGTTCCGGTTGAACTCGGCGAACAGCTTGGCGTCAAGCAGGTCCTGGTCGGAGCCCATCGAAATCTCACCACTCGAGAACCACCTATCAATCAGATGGATAGCCACAGCCTCATCTCCCATGAGAGAGGATTTGCGGTAGTGGTCATAGACTTTCAGAGCTATTCTTTGCCGAAGATCCTTGTCCGAAGCCGCCTCTATCAGTGCGTCGCATTCGTTATTCTTCACCTGCACCGGCTCCGACTCAAGCGAGGAGAAATAACGCTCCAATCGGGCATCCAACTCCTTAAGCCTGGTCGAGTCAATCTGCGCCGCCAAATCAAAGGCACAGAGTAAAAGAACTGATAATATGGCGGCGACTTTCCTCATCAGACCTTCGGGAGGACTACCCACTCGGGAATGAACTGGGAGAGATCACCGTGATGGCTCAGAAGATCCCTGACCGCTGAGGAGGAAATATGGGAATATTCCTGGGCGGTAGGAATGATGATGGTGTCGATGTCCGGTGACAAATGACGGTTAGCATCAGAGACCGCCTGTTCATTGTCGAAATCGGTCATATTCCTGACCCCTCTGACTATGTGCCTGATGCCCAACTCTTTGCAGAGATCGACAGTGAGGCCATCATAACTCATGATCCTGACTCCGCTCAGTCCCTTAGTGGCTTGCGCGATGATATCCTCACGCTGCTCCATTGAGAAGAAGCCTCGCTTGGCCTGGTTGATACCAACAGCGACAACGACCTCATCGAAGATAGTGAGCGCCCTTGTCAGGATATTCAGGTGACCCGATGTGAAAGGGTCGAAAGAACCCGGGAATAAAGCAGTTTTACCCATTATAGTTGCCAATTGATTGGTGTCTTGCCCTCAGAGATGAGAATCTCGTTGGTTCTCGAGAAATGACGGCAGCCGAAGAATGCGCCGCGAGCTAATGGTGAAGGGTGTGGAGCCTCAAGGACGTGGTGTCTGGAAGTGTCGATGAGTTCCTTTTTTGTCCTGGCGAAATTGCCCCAAAGGAGGAAAACCACCCCCTCAAGGTTATCTGAGATATAGCGGATCACGGCGTCAGTGAATTGTTGCCACCCTATAGCGCTATGTGAGGCAGCTTCTCCGGAGCGGACTGTAAGTATGGCGTTCAGGAGAAGGACCCCTTGCCTGGCCCAACCTTCAAGATTTGGTCTTCCGCTCATCCTGATCCCAAGATCATCCTCAATCTCCTTGAATATGTTCTTCAGTGAAGGAGGTGCCGGTATGTTGTCCGGGACAGAGAAGCACAGTCCCATGGCCTGGCCGTAACCATGATACGGATCCTGGCCGATAATCACGACCTTCACATTCTGCACGGGAGTCAGTTCAAAAGCCTTGAATATCTCAGGTCCGGGAGGGAATATGACCTTACCCTCAGCCTTCTCCTTGTGGAGCTGACGGGCGAGGGCTGCGAAATAGGGCTTTTCAAACTCTTCCGCCAACGCCTCTTTCCAACTTTTCTCTATCTTGACGTCCATATCCCGAAAGATAGCAAATTAATCGAATATCTCAGCGATCACGTCATCGATTGTCTTGACATAATGGAAAGACAATCCTTCAACATAGACCGGCTTGATGTCCTCGACATCTTTGCGGTTATCCTCGGAAATGACAATCTCATGGACCCCGGCGCGCTTGGCAGCCAGTATCTTCTCTTTAATTCCGCCAACAGGAAGCACCCTGCCCCTCAGAGTCATCTCACCTGTCATGGCGATTCCGGACTTGACCTTCGTGCCGCGCAGAGCCGAGACCATGGAGCTGACCATCGTGATTCCAGCGGAAGGGCCGTCCTTGGGCACAGCGCCTTCAGGGACATGGACATGTATGTCTTTCGCCCCGAATTCCTCCGAGGTCATCTTGGCTAGCCCAGGATGCGCTTTTATGTATTGATATGCTATCGTGGCGGACTCTTTCATCACATCCCCGAGGTTTCCGGTCATGGTCATGACACCTTTCCCGGCACTGACAGAGCTCTCCACAAAGAGGATTTCCCCTCCCATCTGTGTCCAAGCCAAGCCTGTGACGACTCCAGGAGCCTCGTTGCCCTTCTGCAAGTCATGATTATTCGTCGGAAGACCGAGATACTCTTTGAGATGCTCTTTCTTGATGACGGAGGGCCACTCTTGCTCCAAGGCTATCTTCTTGGCTGTCACCCTGGCGATCTTGGCGATCTGCTTCTCCAACCCGCGGACTCCGGACTCATGGGTGTACTCGTCGATGATAGCCGCGAGGGCGGATTTGTCTATCCTCAAAGATTTCTTGGCGATACCATGCTCCTGAAGCTGTTTAGGCACAAGGTATTTCTTGGCGATCTCCATCTTCTCCTCGGCGAGATATCCGGTGACATTTATAAGCTCCATCCTGTCAAGCAACGCTGACTGGACAGTTGAGATAGTGTTGGCAGTGGTGATGAAGAGCACGTCAGAGAGGTCGTAGTCTATGTCCAGATAATTATCATGGAAAGCGACATTCTGCTCAGGATCAAGAACTTCCAGAAGAGCTGACGAAGGGTCTCCCTTATAATCAGCACCCACCTTGTCGATCTCGTCAAGGACTATCACCGGATTGGAGGTCCCTGCTTTCTGTATCCCGCTCAGAATCCTGCCGGGAAGTGCTCCCACATATGTTTTGCGATGTCCCCTGAGCTCAGCCTCATCATGCATGCCTCCGAGCGCTATCCTGACATATTTTCTCCCAAGCGCCATCGCGACGGATTTCCCTAAGCTTGTCTTGCCTACCCCGGGAGGGCCATACAAGCACAGGATCGGGGATTTCATATTCCCTTTGAGCTTCAGAACCGCCAGGTACTCGATGATCCTGTCCTTAACAGACTCCAGCCCATAATGATCATTATCCAGAACCTTCTGGGCATGCTTCAAATCGAGATTGTCTTTTGACATCTCGCCCCACGGGAGGTCGAGCATGAATTCGATATAATTATACTGGATGCTGTAGTCCGGCGATGAAGGATTGTATTTCTCCAGCTTCGCCAATTCCTTCTCGAATTGGGCAGCGACAGTCTCCGGCCATTTCTTTTCCCTAGCCCTCGCCCTGAACTTCTCGAATTCCTCCTCCTCGTCCATTCCAAGCTCTTCCTGGATGGTACGGAGCTGGTTGTTGAGGTAATACTCCCTCTGCTGCTGGTCGATATCACTCTTGACCTTCTGGTTTATCTCCTGCTTGATTTTCAGGAGCTGGGTCTGAGTCTCGAGGGCAGCGAGCAGTTTCATCGCCCTGACCTTGACATCGTCGTATTTAAGAAGCTCGACTTTCTCGGAGAAGTTCTCGACCTCCACTGTGGTGGCTATAAAGTTGACCAGAAACTGGAAATTGTCGATGGACTTCATAGCACCGACAGCCTCTCTAGGCGCAAAGGATGAGGACTTTATAATGGCGGCAGCCTTCTCCTTAAGCGACTCGGCAATCATCCGGGTGTTGTTGTCATTCTCAGGGACTATATCATCCACATAAGTGACATTGGCGGTGATGTATGGCTCATAGGAGAGTATCCTCCCCTTACGTATCCTCTTGACACCATGGAGAATAGCGGTCACAGTACCGTCGGGCATCTCCAGTATCTTCATGATCTTGGCCACGGTGCCATATTCAAACAGATCCTTGTCCCTAGGATCTTCCACGGAGATATCATTCTGCGGGATGGCGCCAATGAATGAGGAACCACGTTCAGCGTCCTTGACCAAGGCGATGGACTTGTCACGGCCAATCGTGACAGGATAAACCATCCCGGGGAAGAGCACAGCGTTCCTCAAGGCCAGAATCGGGAGAGAATCTGGAAGATCCGACTCATTCACATTTATTTGTTCCTCTCCCTGCATGACAGGGATGATGTTGACTTCCGCTCCGGAAGGAATCATCATATCGTTTCCTAAATCAATACTCATATTTCATAATAGCAGGCGTGGCTTCCCCTGCCAATATGGCAGGTGGAATACCGTTCCCGGCGCAGGGAGGGTAATGGTCAATAACCTTGCCAAAAAAATCTTCTCCCATTATTTTGATTATTAAAAAAATAAGTCTAATTTTGCATCCCCCTAAGGCGATTAGGGCACTTTATTTGACATCCTAATAAACACTTTTTATTATGACAAAAGCTGAAATCGTTAACGAGGTTGCCAAGTCAACCGGTATTGAGAAGATCGCGGTCCAGTCCGTCGTTGAGGCCTTCATGGAGTCCGTCAAAGGTTCAATCATCAGAAAGGAGCCCGTCTACCTTCATGGCTTCGGTAGCTTCATCGTGAAGCACAGAGCCCAGAAGGCTGCCCGCAACATCACCAAGAAGACCACCATGACCATTCCCGCGCATGACATCCCCGCATTCAAACCGGCCAAGGTGTTCATCAACGCCGTGAAGGAGGAGAAATAATTAACAACCCCCATACATTATGCCTAGCGGAAAAAAGAGAAAGAGACATAAGATGTCTACGCACAAGCGTAAAAAACGCTTGCGCAAGAACAGACACAAGAAGAAGTAAGTCCTCTGTGTCTGCCATTTTAGCAGTATGCTAGAAGAAAGAGGCTGAACGGGAGATCCTTTCAGCCTCTTTTCTTGAGACAACCACCATTGTTATTTCCATGGAGTCTGAAAGATCAAAGGATTTGATCGTCGATGTCACATCGACTGATGTTCATATCGCGCTGATGGAGAACCATCGGCTGATTGAACTGGGAAAGGAGTCCAGCAAAGGGCACGGTTTTTCCGTCGGAGATGTTTATCTCGGAAAAGTGAAGAAGATTCTTCCCGCGCTCAATGCCGCCTTTGTCGACATCGGAGACAAGAAGGAAGCGTTTATCCACTATCTGGACCTGGGTCTCTATTTCACAGCCTTCGATGAGTTTGTGAGGAAGAGCAACCCCAACACAGACCTCGGGCAATTGTACTCGAAGATCAATATCGGCCCCATCCTTGAGAAAGAGGGCCGGATTGAGAATGTGCTCAAGCCCGGGAAGATGGTGATAGTGCAGAT
>JAFROA010000352.1 GCA_017429885.1 Bacteroidales bacterium
CTATACCACAGCCCCGTTTGATGACTTGGTCAAATGCGATTCCGTCCATCGGATGTGTTAGCTTTGGTTCGATACCAAAGGTAACACTTCTTATTTTCATTCTCGTGGACGAACTGGTAAGTTCATGTTGATTTCATATTCTCTTGGCTTGTACTTATCCTTTGATTACCTCTGGAAGCATCCCGCACAGTTTATCATCCCTGATGACTTTTGGCGCTGCCTTCCCGGCCAGTACCAGCACCTTCTTCCCGTTCCGGTAGATGTGAAGCTGGCGTGAGCGGACAACCGCAGTCAACTCTGGGTCGTTCTGCATGGCAACCCAAATGCCATGATAGAGTCCATCCTCTCATCGGTAGCGAAGAGCACCTTCTCCGTCAGGGCATGCCGGAGATGGAACGGGGCCTTGTTGTATTTCTTCAGCAGCTCCAACGCCGCCTCCCTTGGGATGGGTCTCTCCATAATCCGTAGATGTTACCGGTCGTAAATATACGCGCAATCCCCGGAATGAGCAAAGCTCCGACGCTGTTGGCAATCAGGATAACATTTCCGAATATGCTTTTCAGCTATTCAACGGAAATGCGTATCTCCATACCAGCTTCCCTAGGAGTGAACGACTGATAATCAAAACCAACTACCTCACAATCAGGGAAAAGCGGCTTATAGTGCTCACACTCTACAGCACTTCCACTTTTTCCGTGTATGTTATATTACTGCAATCATTTTACTAATATCAATTCGCAACCTTGTTTGGCGTAGTAGGCCAGCATCTCCGGCAACTTTTTCAGGTCATAACTGGTGATGCAGTCGGAGAAAATATGCACCTTGTAGCCTGCTTTCCGCATGTTGAGGCAAGTGGATTTCACGCAGGCGGTTGCATCAGCACCAGCGATATAGAACTCCGTGATGCCGTTTTCCGCAATGAACGCGGCAAATGCCTCGCTCGTCAAGACGTTGCTCTTTGTCTTCACAAAGATATTATCCGAGACCACCTTCAGTTCAGGCACTAACTCTTCGCCACGAGTGCCAGGCTTGAATGTACGAGTGCCGGCGGTAATGTTGTTGTGCTTGATATAGACGACGTGCATCCCCTCGCTTGCCGCCCAGTCAATCGCCTTGTTGATGTTGTCGATGATGTCGCGGTAATGCTTGGTAATGTCGTTCTGTATGTCGATAACGACAAGTGCTTTTGCATTCATTTCCTAAAGAACGAAACCGCAGGAATAGAAGTCGCCTGTCAGGGCCGGATTTTCAGGTGCGTCACCGGCGATAGCCAACTCCTTGCGCCAGCGCTTCAGATGCGGAAAGTGCATCTTCATCTGGCCGATGTATTCTTCTTTCGTAATAGGCTGGGGCAAGCCCTTGTTCACCTCTTCCACGAACTGGGCGCAATGCTCAATCATCTCATCCATCGTGCATTCTTGCAGGAATTTACCATCACGGGAGCAGTACATGCAATAATCCTCGTTCTTGCAGCCGTCGGCATTGGTGCCCAACACCTCAGGGCTCAGCGGCATGCCGCAGCTCTGGCAGAATTACATTTCGTTATTCATCGCTAATCCTCTTTAATCCTACAAATATACGGTTGATCATCCAGCGGGCGCGTGCAGCCCCAACTCTTGGCAAAGTCTTCAAAACCCCTGTTGACTTTCTTCAGGAACAACAGGCTCACCATCTTGCGCACCCACCAAGGGTACTGCTCCGGACCGGTGAACTTCTTGGCCTCTGGGGTAAGAAAGTTGCCTCTCTGCGCAAACAGGCGACCCATCTCTTCGTATGGCGCGACTATTTTGGCTTTTAGCGCGTCTTCTCTGGTGCGGATGCAGAAACTGCCGCCACGAATCAGCGTGCCACAGTAACCGCAGCCCAGTCGCGCGGGCAGACGCTGCAATATTCGTTCACAGAAACGGAACTCATTACCTTCGTCCATGCCTCCGTGGAGGAGGAAACATAATTGTCCCGGCAGCTTTCGCTCTGTAGGTAGCGTCTCAAGGAATTCCGACATCAGGCCGGGAATGCACTCCACATAGAGCGGGAAGGCGATAAGAATATGTTCGTGGGAAGTGAAGGCCTCACGAGCCGCATCCCATTCCTTGCGATTGGACAGATTGTGAAGTTCCCATGTGGTGCCGGTTTCTTCCAGACCTTTGACAAACGAGTGGATGATCTTGTCCGTATTGCTGAACTTAGCCACACGCGGGCTGCCGTTGATGATGACGAGATGCTTGATTGGGCCGGGCAAAACGGGAGATTTCCCGACTTCGCTCGTAATGACAGATTTGGGAGCCAGGGCTATCGCTCCCAACGATTGTCCGCCAATATTCGCTGCCGTACGCTTGCACCAGTCCTCCATCATCGCTTGGTCCGCTGTCCCTTTGTACAGCAATCCGATATTCAACGCGTGGTAACGCGGTTCATGGCGCATCCATCCATCCCGAAAACCGACAGTCATATTCAGCATAGGCACGATACGATCCATCACCCGTTTGCCCTTGTAGTCCAAGAAACCAAAACGTGTATCGGAGACGATCCAAAGGTTTTCTGTCTCTACCAGTTCTTTTATGATCTTTTCATAATCGTCTTTGATGTCACAAATACCTGGAGTCTTCAGCCAGCACTGGTTACAACCCATGCAATTCACGATCATCATGTCTGAAGTGTCGACAACCTCCACTTCTTTATCTTTAATCAGAGTATTTACCTGATTAAGGACTTCTTCACCTAATGTGTTTAATATCAGCGTTTTCATTCTTTATATTCAATGACAGTCACATTCTTCCCTTGCTGTCGGCTCCCGCACCGGTGCCGCGGTACTTGCTCTGGGCGGTATTGAAATTATAGCGCAGGGACAATTTCATCCGCTGGGTGTCCATCAGGTTGGTTTGGGAGATGGTATGGCTGCCGAAGTCGGAGTCCACGTTGTAATGGGCCAGTCCGGCCAGGTCGGCCCCTTCCAGGCGAATCACAAGCGCGTCGTCCTTGAGAAGCGTCTTCTGGATAGCGGCGGTGACGTCACAGAAACAATTCTGAAGATTCAGGTTCTGTGAGTAGCCAGGTGTCATCACCATCCCGCCCAGTTCGAACAGCCAGCCGCCTTTAACAGTAAAGCTGTTGTTCATCTGCAAAAAGCTGATGGGCTTGTCATTGAACTTGGTAACGCGGATGCCGGAAGGCTCACGCGGGTCCGGAGCATTGATGGTGAGCCACTGCGGCTGGATGCCCAGCGTGGCGTTCAGCATCCAGATACCCACCGTAGGCGTCAGATTCGCGAAGGCCGACATGTTCCGGAATGGCGTTTCAATGTTACGGGGCTGCACCAGCACCACGCCCTCGTCGCAGTAGGGGGCCGACCAGGTCATAATGGCATCGTCCGTACGGGAATAATTAACAGACAGTGTGATGAACTTCCAGACGGCCATGGCCGAAAGGTTATGCGAGAGTTCCGGCTGAAGTTGGGCGTTACCGCTCTGCAGTACATATCGGCTGTTGTATCGGATCGCGCTGGAGAGGTTGGCATAATTGGGCCGACGTGTCTTGGCACTGTAGTTCAGCATCAACTGCACCGGGGCGTTGTCCGGACCCACGGCGGTTGCGAAGGAGGCCGTCGGGAACCAGTTGCCGTAGTCGCGGTGAAGGTCGTTTGCCGGAGCCAGCGCATCTTCATAAGAATAGCGTACGTATTCATAGCGCACCCCGGCACTAAGTTGTCCCACTTTCGGAATCATGCATGCGTAGCTGGCAAAATCGGCCCAGTTGTCTTCCCGCACCTCGGCTTGCGATGCCGGGATGTCGATGCCGCTGATCTGATACACATCGCTCCGGCGGGTGAAGGTTTCCTCAGTGCCTGCCTGGAGCTGCCCCATCCAGACGGGATAGGACAGCACGGCCTTGGCGGCATAAAGATGTGCGTTGTTGCTGCTTTCGGAGGTGATGGAGGCGTCGTGGGTCATGGTGCTGGTCTCCCGGGAGTCAGAGCGGGAGGAGTCTTCCGTCCCATAGTAGTCCAGATTTACGTCGATGCCCAGTTTTCCGGCTAACAGGCCGTTGTAATAAAGGTTCGCGCCGATGTTATAGGGCGCCTTAGAGCCAATGACGTCCTCCGATATGGTTGTGAGTCCGTCTGTCTGCGTACCGTCCAGGAAAACATTGTCGTTCACCTCTGTACGCACGTTATAGCTAAGGTGCCGACCCCATTCCAGCTTGCCGCCCAGGTAGTGGTAATCGGCCAGCTGCCAGTTCACGCCGGCATTGCCGTAGAGGCTGCTGCCAGCATATTCGTTCAAGAGATATCCCTGATTGAGGAGTGTATGACCAATGGCATAAGTGGTCTTCGTGATATCACTTTCCTGATGGGATGTATTCCGGTCGTAATTCACGCCGGCGAAGATGTCCACCCCGCCTGTGCGGTAGTTCAAGTTGAGTGCATTGGAAGGGTCATTGCCTGATGCCAGACGAAGGCTCTGCGCATCGGCAGCATTGAGGTTGAAGCCAAAGCCTTCTCCCTGGCGGCGGATGGTGCGGATACGCACGACGGCACGAACGGTAGCATCGTACTGCGCCCCGGGGTTGGTAATCACTTCAACACTCTGAATCTCGTTGCTCTGCAGGCGCGTGAGCTCGCTGCTATCGGTCACCTTGTGCCCGTTGATATACACCAGTGGCGCTCCCTTGCCAATGACTTCCAGCCCATTCTGGCCTTTGATGAGACCCGGAGTCTTGGCGAGCACATCATTGGCGGTACCGGCATTTTCCAGCACTGATCCTTTCACAGACGTCTGCAAGCCTTCACCGGTCATTTTGGTTTTGGGCATTACGGCCGATATGGCGGCGCCTTCAAGCAGTGCGGTATCCGCTTCCAGCGTAATGATGACACCATCTGCCGGGTCAAGATATACGGTCTTGTAACCCATCATGGCCACCATCATGATGCCGTCGGTCTCATTGGTAACAAGATTAAAGGTCCCGTCATCGGCGGTAACGGTACCGCAAACCACGGAAGAATCGGTTTTGGAAAGCAGCGCCACATTGGCGTAAGCAACTGGTTCACCGTCTTGGTCAATCACTTTACCTTTCAAGTCACCATTCGCAAGGGTAGGAAGAGTGATCACGGTAAAAGCCAAAAAAGCAATCAGTCTTTTCATCTTTTTGTCCATATTTTCCGGTGTGCAAAGTTAGCGCATATCCTGTTCCGAAATAAAAAACGATGTGGACAATTAGGTGGACAAATGAAGGGTTTTCATTGGACAAGCCGGATTAAAAGACTATATTTGCGAATGGATTTTGGAACAGTTGTTTTAAGATTCTTCAGTCGCATTGCTCCTTCAGAATGACAGGATGTATGTCATTCTGAGCGAAGCGAAGAATCTATAACACAATCATTATGGCAAGACCGGTTATTATCACTAAAGACAGGATCCTCTCGTCAGCGCTTGACATCGTGCGGAAAGGAGGCCCAGCGGCCCTTACAGCCCGGAACCTCTGCTCCGCCCTTGGCTGCGGGGCTAACGCGTTATTCAACTCCTTCGGATCCATTCAGGGCATTCGGGATGCCGTGAAATCAGAGGCCCGCCGCTTGTATCAGTCCCGCGTGAGTGCGGGGTTTTCCCTCAACCCACCTTTCAAAGGATTCGGCATGGCCTTCCTCTGGTTCGCCATGGACGAGCCGCGGCTATTCTCCCTGATTATGGAGGCAGATGCCCCGGCAACGTCCTTCGAGAACTACATTGACGCCTATGTAGGCTTCAAGAAGGAGTGCCTCGCGGCCATCAACGCTTCCTTCGGTCTTCGGGAGAAAGACGCGGAAATGTTTTATTACCAACTGATTCTGGTGGCTCTGGGGCTAGCGCAGACATGCACCCGGGGCGGCAGCACGCTAAGCATTCCACAGGCTTCTGAAATCCTTGGAAAGAACGCCCGCGCCTTCCTGATGGTCATCCGCGCAGGAGCCGATAATAGGGAAAAATACATTCCCGGAGCGGGTGAGGGTCCCGGCGGCGACGTGGACTCCTATGCCATATTGCACACCCTGACCGGTCAGAACCATCTCCTTGGGCAACTCCGCACAGTCCCCCGCTTTATTCACGACGAAGAGTGGACCGAATTGGAACGTGTGTTCCGGAATTCATCCAACCATACCCCGGAATCCCTCCGGGAAGCCCACCCAGGTCTCACCAAGGGCGACATCCGCGTCTACATCCTCTCTCACTTCCGGTTTCCCATGTCGGAGCAGGCCATCCTGCTTGGGATTTCGCCCGCCTCCGTCACCAAAGCGCGCCAGCGTCTGAAAGCGAAACTTCAATAAAAGGGAATGCCATTCTGGCTCTTAATGGCTTGATTAACGGTTCCTTCGAGTTTTAAGATTCTTCATAACCTCGTTGAAAGAGCCAATGAAGGTTTTGTCCTTTGGATCGACCATGCCAACTGTAGCAACAAAGAGTTCAAAAACAGCCTGCTCAGCAACATCAACAATAATAAGTAGTATGAAAACCTTTAAATAAGTAGGGAGAAAGAAATAAAAAGTGGGGAGAAAAGTATTATCTTTGCATGGTTAATTGGCTATTGCAATGGAAAGGATGGATCAACTGATGGCTCTGATTGAGCGTTATAAACAATTGGGTATTGATTCACAGCTAGACTATGAAAAGTTCTACCTGTACTCAATCATCACACACTCCACCGCGATCGAAGGATCGACGGTGACTGAGATTGAGAACCAGTTGCTTTTCGATGAAGGGATATCAGCAAAAGGGAAAACAATCGTTGAGCAAATGATGAACCTCGATCTTAAGCGAGCCTATGAAGCGAGCATCCGACTGGCGAAACATCACTCTGATATAACTATCGACGTTCTGAAAGATTTGTCGCGCTTGGTGATGCAGAATACCGGATCCACGTACAAGACGGCACTAGGCGACTTTTCTTCCGCCAATGGTGACCTCCGTCTGGTGAATGTGACCGCTGGCGTCGGTGGGAGATCCTACATGAGCTACCAGAAGGTCCCCGCTAAATTGCAAGAGTTCTGTGACTGGCTCAATAAGCAACGCAAATGTACAATGTCGTTGCAGGAACAATATAACCTGAGTTTTGAGGCACATTATCACCTGGTGACTATCCATCCCTGGGCAGATGGGAACGGCCGTATGGCGCGGCTCATCATGAATCATATCCAGTTCGAATTCGGACTGGTTCCGGCCAAGGTCCTCAAGGAAGATAAAGGCGATTATATCAATGCACTCATATCTACTCGGGATACGGATGACATCTCTCCTTTCCTGGAGTTTATGATCGAGGAAATGATCAAGACCCTCTCTTCAGACATCGATACCTTCCTTAAGTCTATGAATGAAGGTGGGGAGATAATCCGAATTAGTGGGGAGAAAAAGCAGAAAAGTAGGGAGAAAATCCTCTCCCTTCTCGAGGAACATCCAGACTACTCAGCGCGAAAGTTGTCGGAAGTTATAGGGATAACGCAGAAAGCTGTCGAGAAGCACCTTTCCAAGCTGAAGGCTGAAGGGCTAATCAGGCGTGACGGCCCCGACAAAGGCGGGAAATGGGTTTCCCTTACAAATAAGTAGCGATTATAAAAGTGAAAGATTTCTGAAGACTAAGAAAATCCGACTCGAATAGAAAGGCAAGTTTGCACAAAGGCCGTAAAGAATTAGTATATTTGAAATAATAACATTCAACATATCTCCAACATGGCACAATACCCCTGCGAGAACTGCAAGCTCCGCGCCCACCACGACAGGAATCCCAAATCGCCGCTCGGTCGCCTCTGGCGCTGGCATATAGGCTTCTGCCCTGGCTGGAAAGCCTATTTCACCAACCAGGACGAACAGACCAAGGCGGAACTGAGGGTACGGTACAATTTCAAGAAGTACCAGTAGGCACGACACCCTGATGAACGGGGTGACATGAGAATAAGTTAAACCCTCTTCCGGATGCGATAAAAGGACGCGGCTGCCTCGCTCAATCCTGGCGCGGTTCTTTCGTCGCCATGAAATACACGACCGACCCTTCCTTGTGGTACTCGTCAAGCCGGTATCCTCCCTCCAGCCTCGCCTTCAGTGAATCGAAGGTCTCGAACGGCGGGGTGAACCAGCCCTTGCGGGACAGGATCCGGTCCATCAGCCAATCGGTCCGGCGGGATTCGCCCCGGATGCAGAAGCAGCCGACCAGGCGGCCTCCGGCTTTCAGTACCCGGTTCACTTCGGAATAGGCCTTCTCCTTATCCGGGAACGCGTGGAAACCATTCATAGTGAGAACCATGTCGAAGGATTCGTCTTCGAAAAGGAGCGCCCCAACGTCACCTTGTACCAGGCAGCAGTTCCCTATCCCCTCTTTGCGGAAACGATCTCGTGCCTGGTCCAGCATGTCGTTGCTGTAGTCCACGCAGACAATGTCAGCCCGGTTCATGCGTGCGTACTTCGCCACGGTGAAGACGCCTGTACCGACTGGCACGTCCAGCATCTTGCCGGAGAAGTCGTCGGGAATATAAGATAGCACGGTCCGGGCGATCTCGTTGTCATCCACTCCGCCCCAGAAGATGTCCATGTACAGGCGGCTCCACCAGGTGGACCTTGTCAGGGCATCATCATAAATATTCCGGGTCAGCCGGTAGGATTTCTGGATCTTGTCGCTCATAATCAATCATTCTTTCAGACGCGAATATAAAGAGAATCCTTCGCAACCCGGTTGCATAGACGACAATAGCCGGCCGCGCGGGGTAAACCAACGATTTCCCCTCGGCGGTTGAAGCGGTGAGAACAAAGTGCTCGGACGCTAACTATCTAATCAATAATGCTAGAGAAGTGCCTTCAGGATTGTGCCGTCCGGAAGGATTCGAAGCGTCTTTTCCTTTTCGGAGTATTCTTTATCGTACTCGACGATGTAATATTCCTGGACCCCTTCTGCCTTCTCACAATATTCGACATCGTCGATATCCCAGTCCGAGTACTCACGCGCGGCGGCAAGCACCGCGTCAGGCACCTCTGATAGAAGTATACTCGTTCTGGTCTGGATCCAATTCCCTCCTCGGGAGAACCAGGCGTCTTTCTCGTGTTCGTCGTGGATGAATTCCACTTTGTAAACACTCAGTTCTTTTTCCCATTCAACCCGGGTACTCCCAGGGAACATGGTCTCGAACGTGTCTTGAACTTTATTCGGGGCTTTATGGACATCATCGCAGGATATGGCTAAGGCAAGAGTCAACAACAATGGAGTAATCAGTATCTTTTTCATTTCAGCGAATTATTATTGAATGATTGGAATAAGGAATAACAGAACCGCCCGTCAATTAATCAACCAGGCTATTCCGAAAGTGATCAGGCAATACTGGCCAAGATTCCGAAGGTCAAGGTCGGCGGCGATGTCGGCCTGGACACGGCGAGACAACAGCCAGGTAAACCCGAATTCAGTCAAGTATTGGTCGTTCTCTACAGGATGGAAGTAGTTGTAGGTTTCGGCAAAAGTACCTATTCTTTCCGATAAGTCGTAATACACGCCCAGACCGAGAAGGGTTGTCGGCGTCGCGGTCTCTCCGTCCCATTCCGCGCCCACGTTATAACCTAAACTCAGCCTGTCGTTCAAGGGATTCTCAAACAGGAGGTGGAATGACGGCGCCAGATGGGCGGGCAGCAGTACTTTCATCCCCATATGTGGGGTTCTCATCTCTGTCAGGAAGGCTATGGATGGAATGATCCCGGATCCCTCGTGAAGATTTGTCTTCAACCCGACGCTGATAGGCGCGACGTCAAAACCGGGCTTCATGGATTTCCCGATGTTTGAGAGCAGGAAATCTGTCCCTACGCGCAATTCGGCCCGTTCAAAGAGACCGAATCTCAGCAGGCTGCTGTTCAAGGTAATCGTATAGGGAGCGTCGCTGTCCGATTCAACGCCCATCCCGGTCTCCCATTGCAGTTTGAAGCGAGGCATGATATCCGTTCCCGTAAGGGCGCCGGGCCGGTCCGCTGAGATTACTGGCAGATCATCTTGGGCTAGACAAATACCATAAGAGAGCGACAGAACTATGATTATGAATATTATTCTCATTTAAAAAGCGGATGGTTTGTGATATCAGGAATACACCGATCCACGCTGGCGGCGTGAGCGGAATATCCCCCTCCTACAGCCTCAGGCTGCAGGACACAAGCCACTGCCTTTCAATACTTCCGCAGATAAACAATTGAGGAGGTTCGTGTTTAGCGACACTGTGTCTTGGGTAAACACGACGGGAAGGGGCGGGAACTCGTTTCAGGTTTCGGGCGTAAGACGTGACGATCGACTCTTCTTCGGTGTCCAGCACTTCTTCCAAGATGACATCCGTGGCGTCATAAACGGTAACCGCTGGCACATAGTCCGGCAGGATCGCTATTAGGAGCGCTATGACGAATGTGACTACTCTCATATCGCGAATGTACAAAAATCTGGCGTTCTAAGGCATGTTTTTTTTGCGCATTAGCTGAAGAATACCGGATCACTCTTATGGCAAGACCGGGGAGTGAGGATAATCGCGATCACTTTACTTCGCCAAGAATTCCGACGGGGTGGATCCTGTGACCTTCTTGAATAGGCGGCTGAAATGGTGGGGATAGTCAAAACCAAGCAAATCAGCCACTTCCCCTACACTCAGCCCTTTCATCAGGAGGTTCTTGGCCTGGTCAATCACGAAACTGTGAATATAGCCGATGGCTGTGCCGCCTGTCGCATGGTGGATCATATCGCCGAAATAGCGGGCGGAATAGGCCAGCTCAGAGGCGCAATAAGCGACAGTCGGAAGACCCTTCTCGTGCTGCGAGCCCTTGGAGAAATAGTCTATCAAAAGGCGGTGGAAACGTTTGAGAATATCGCTCTCGCCGCTTTCTTTCCGCATGAGCTGGCGCAGGTAGATCCGCTGGCAGTATTCCAGGATCAGCCCAAGATAAGCTCTCAGGATGCCAGTGAACGCGGCAGAGTCCGGATTCTCCCGCATCTCCTTCCTCATGGTAGCCAGAAGAAGGGATATCCGTTCGAATTCAGCGTCCTCCATCCTGAGCCAGTCTGTGTCGAAATAGGAGAAAAACGGGTATTCTTTGTTGTATAGTTCCGGTGACCAGAGCAGGGCCCAACCATTAATGAAGATAGGGGTGCCATTGTCCTCTGCTCCACCAATCTGTCCCGGTGCCACCGCGACGATGGACCTGTCGCCCACGATGATGGATTTTGTGCCATAAGACAAATACTTAGGGAATTGCTGCTGAATGAAAAGACCGTAAACTCCATAGTTGTTCAGACTGCTCCGGAAGGGAGAGACCTCGTCATAGCTGATCAGCGCCAGCTGGGGATGCAGGATGGGAGCGCCAACATACTCAGCATACACATTGGGATTATCGACCTTCAGAATCTTCTTCATAACCCTACAAAAATAGCAAAATCTGCGAAATTGGTATAAAGTCCGCTAATATCGACAAAAAAAGTCGCAGAGTTCGCCGTACCTTCGCGTCATGAAAAAGATACTCATCGCCCTTGCGGGTATCGCCCTGCTGGCATCCTGCCGCGACAACAAAAACACAAACGATATGAACCTCACACAGGAATGGGACAAAACGTTCCCGAAATCCGACTTGGTGGAGCACTCCAAGGTCACGTTCCACAACCACTACGGCATCACGCTGGTGGCCGATATGTATGTACCCAAAGGCGCTGAAGGAAAACTGCCTGCCATTGCGGTCTCCGGTCCCTTCGGTGCCGTGAAGGAGCAGACCAGCGGCATCTATGCCCAGCACATGGCCGAGCGGGGCTTCCTTGCCGTCGCTTTTGACCCGTCCTTCACCGGCGAGAGCGGGGGAGAGCCCCGCCGGACGGCTTCTCCGGATATCAATACGGAAGACTTCCTGGCTGCTGTGGATTTCCTCTCCAACCTGGAGAATGTCGATCCGGAACGCATCGGCATCATCGGCATCTGCGGCTTCGGTGGCATGGCCATCAATGCGGCGGCGCTTGATCCGCGAATCAAAGCTACGGTCACTTCCACCATGTACGATATGTCCCGCGTAGCGCGTGAGGGCTATTTCGGAAGCGCCGACAGCGAGGAGGCCCGCGACGCGCAGCGTCAGGCCTGGGCCGCCCAGCGCACGGAAGAGTACCGTACCGGCGACTATAAGCGTGCAGGCGGTGTAGTGGACCCGCTCCCGGACGATGCACCCTGGTTTGTCAAGGATTATCATGACTACTATAAGACCCCGCGCGGCTACCATCCCCGCAGCGGTAACTCCACCGACGGCTGGAACATCACCGGCACCATGTCCTTCCTGAACCAGCCCCTGCTGGATATGGCCGGAGAGATCAAGACGCCTGTTCTCCTGATCCATGGCGAGAAAGCCCACAGCCGTTATTTCAGCGAGGGTGCCTTTGCAAAGCTGAAGGGCGACAATAAGGAACTGATGATCATCCCCGGCGCCACCCATGTGGACCTTTACGACGACGTGAAAGGCGTCATCCCCTATGACAAGATGGAATCCTTCTTCAAAGAGAACCTGAAATAAAGTAATGACCTATGAAACAATCATTGATCTTCTTTACCGCATCGCCATGCTTGCATCCGCTTGTGGCAGCAATGCCCAGACCGACCTTACCCGTGCCATCCGGGTTACCCCTCAGGAAGAGCATTATATCTTCCAGCTCAGTGACAACGTGGTCCGTACCCACGTCTATTACGATACCCGCTTCGGCATCGAGATCGCTGGAGACCTTTACGTGTCAAAAGACCTTGACCAGGGCAAGAAATATCCTGCCATCGTAGTGGGGCCTCCCTTCGGAGGAGTGAAGGAGCAGGGACCAGGTGTCTATGCCAACGAGCTGGCTCAAAGAGGGTTTGTGGTACTAACCTTCGATCCCGCCTATCACGGTTACAGCGGAGGCTCACCCCGTTACACTACTTCCACCTTCCTGTATGCCGAGGATTTCTGCGCCGGCGTTGATTTCCTGGGAACTCTCCCTTACGTGGACCGGGAGGAAATCGGCTCCATCGGCATCTGCGGCAGCGGCGGCTTTTCCATCGCCGCAGCCTCAATGGACACCCGTATCAAGGCCGTGGTGACATCGGCCATGTACGATATCTCCGGCATGAGCGGAATGAAGGGGGAGATGCGGAACCGGATGTTGGAAGGCGCTGCCCAGCAGCGCTGGGCTTACGTGGATTCCGGAGAGCCCACCGTTCAGTATGCCTACCCCGAAGCTCCGCTGGACGAGGTCCCTGACAACATCCAGGGCCTGAACCGGGAGTGGTGGACCTTCTACGCAACACACCGAGGCTGGCATCCCAACGCCCGGAGCAATTCCAACTCCATCTCCCAGGCCGATATGATGACCTTCCCGGGCACCCATCATATTGACGACATCTCGCCGCGCCCCATCCTTTTCATCACCGGAGACATCGCCCACTCCCGCGGAATGAGCGAGGAAGCCTATGGCCGAGCCGCCGAACCCAAGGAACTTTTTGTTGCCGAAGGCGGCGTGATGCACATCGACCTGTACGATGACGTCACCAAGATTCCTTTCGACAAGATTGAATCCTTCTTCAAGGAGAACCTGAAATAAGATGCGGAGAATCATTACCTTTGCGGTAGTACTATTGACTATGGCAACAGCATTTGGACAGACGCTCTCGGAGCGTCAGAAGGGTCTCGCGGCACATAGGATGGGTGCCGCGGCGGGTAGCTGGATGCATCACCTGACCACCCATAAGATCATGTCCCAGGACAACTCCAACGAATGGCTGGAGCCCGTTACGGACGAGCAATACAGCAATTTATAATGAATAAATTACTTACCTTTACCACGGTTATGCTTGTAGCGCTTGCAAGCTGCAAGAACACAAACAACAAAACCACAAACGAAATGAATAACGATAAACCCCTTCAAGAAGTGACCGGACGCGAGAACAAACAAGCGGCGAAGCCCGGGAAGATCGGAGAGGCGACGGTCTACCTGACCCGTGAGATTTCTCCCGAATCGCTGGTGAGGATCTACAAGGCCCTGGGTGTTGAAGCCAAGGGACGAGTGGCCATCAAGATGTCCACAGGTGAGGGCAGCAATCCCAACTACCTGAAGCCGGAACTGGTCAAGGACCTGTTTTTCGAAGTGAACGGCACTCTTGTAGAGTGCAACACCGCCTACACCAGCGGCCCCGATGACCTGATGGACGACCGCAACACATCCGCGAACCATTGGGATGTCATCAGGCGTCACGGCTTCATGGACCTGTTCCCGGTGGACATCATGGATGAGTACGACGAGATACGTATTCCTGTGAAGGACCGCTCTCACATCAAATTCGACATCGTGGGCGGCCACATGGCCAACTACGACTTCATGATCGCCCTCAACCACTTCAAAGGTCACCCGATGGGTGGCTACGGAGGCGCTTTGAAGAACCTCTCAATAGGCTGCGCGAGCCAGAACGGCAAAGCGTACATCCACTCGTCGGGCAAGATGGAGAAACTTGATATGGAGATTCTTTGGACTCCCGAATATGTTGGCGACCAGGACGGATTCCTTGAGAGCATGGCTGCCGCAGCCCAGGCGGTGGTGGATTATTTCCAGAGGCAGGAGGGTATCATCTATATCTCGGTGATGAACAACATGTCGATCGACTGCGACTGCGTGGACCATCCGGAGCCCGTGAAACTTGAAGACTACGGCATCCTTGCCTCGACCGACCCCGTGGCCCTGGACCAGGCCTGCATCGATATCATCAACAATCAGGAGGTGACGGCGACCAACGACCCCACTGACCTTCTCGGACGTATTGACCAGCAGCACGGCGTGCACACCATCGAGCATGCCGAAGCCATCGGCCTCGGAACCCGGAAGTATAAGCTGGTGAGCATCGACAAGTAGATAATCCAACACGGCGCCGATCCCGGTCTCCTCACTAACGGCCAGCCCCCTCCAGGACGGCGGGTTCGTTCAGGGAAAATGCCTGATGATAAAAAATAATGAATCCGGGGTCGGAAATGGAGCGGTGTTTGTTAGTTCTCTTCACATACGGCACGTCATAAACAATCAGATAATCACATTAAACATTCCGCCATATGCGAAGAATCATAAACCTACTTCTGCCACTGGCATTGATTGCCGTCGGCGGTTGTACAGCTGATGAGATTCTCATCATTGACGAGGCGATAAGCGGCGGAGGCAGCTCACTCACCGATCCGGAACTTAGTTGGAGCGCCTCTTCATGCGAAGCCACGATAGGCAGCGACTCGAACGTGTTCCCCACACTGGTGAATGACAAGGGTGTCACTGTCACATACGTCTCATCCGACACCGGAGTCGCCACAGTGGGTGAAGACGGGAGCGTCACCCTGCTCTCCGCCGGAACCACTTCAATAATGGCGACTTCCGCCGCGACAGACACCTATTCCGCCTCCAGCGCCTCCTACGCGCTGACCGTGTACAAAGGAGAGGGCATCTCATGGAGCTCCGCCTCCTGCACTGTCACTTACGGGAAAGAGAGCACCTATTCCTTCCCTACCTTGAACAATCCGGGCGGACAGACTGTCACGTATTCCTCAAGCAACGAGAGTGTGGCCACCATTTCCTCGAGCGGCGCCGTGACTGTGGTCGCCGAAGGCGAGGCCACGATCACCGCCACCTCGGCGGAAAACGGAGCCTACGAGAGCGCCAGCGTCTCCTACTCGCTGACAGTGGAAGGGAGCTTGGAGAAAGCCGGAATCAGCTGGAGCGCCGACAGCTACACCGCCACTCTCGAATCGGATGATAACTCATTCCCCACCCTTTCCAATCCCAACGGACTCGAGGTCAGCTACTCCTCGTCCAACGACGCTGTGGCGACTGTGGACGAGAACGGCGGCGTGACACTTGTCGCCGCGGGAACCGTCTCCATCATCGCCGCGACCGAGGCGAACGAGACCTATGCTTCCGGCAGCGCCTCATATACCCTCAAAGTGATCAAACACGACGTCACTCTGACTTGGAGCGCCACCTCATGCAGCCAGGTGCTCGAGGAGGAGGACGCCAGCGCCTATCCTACCTTGACAGTGAATCCGTCCTCCGTCAGCGGCAGCGTGACCTATGAGAGTTCCAACACCTCGGTGGCGACAATCTCCTCTGCCGGTGTCGTGACATTGACTGGTACCGGATCCACCACCATCTCGGCCGTGTTTGAGGGGAACGACTCCTACAAGGCGACATCCGCCGCCTACACCCTTGGCGTCAAGACCAACACCGACGACGGCGCCGGGACCTGGAACTACAGTTCCACTGGAGACAGCGCCTCTGAAGACGACATAGTCAACACCACCTTCACCCGTATGGTGACCGTCAATTATTCCTCAGGCGGAGCTTCTGTCAGCGGCTACAGCGCCTCCTCGGACATCACCGTCGAAGTCAGCGGCAACGGAGTGACTATCAGCAACACTGGCAGTGAGAACGTGATCTACAAGCTTACCGGAACCGCATCGGACGGCTACTTCAAGTTGTACAGCGCCAGGAAGATGGCCCTGCTGCTCGACGGCGTGTCAATCACCAACTCCGCCGGAGCGGCCATCAATATCCAGAGCGGCAAGCGCTGCTTCGTGATGGTCGAGGGCAGCAACACCCTGGCCGACGGTTCCTCAGCCGCATACTCGTCCGGCGACGAGGACATGAAAGCGGTCTTCTTCTCCGAAGGACAGCTTTGCTTCTCCGGAAGCGGCACCCTCAAAGTGACTGCCAACAACAAGAAGGAAAAGTCCGGCATCACCTCCGACGATTACGTCCGGTTCATGGGAAGTCCCACTGTCACAGTCACTTCCGGCAGCAGCGCCGGTCACGGCATCAGAGGTAACGACTATGTGAGGATCTCGGACGGCACTCTTACAGTCTCCACTTCGGCGGACATGAAGAAGGGAATCTCCTCCGACGATTACGTCCTGGTCGAGGGCGGTGTGTCCACGATCACAGTGTCCGGAGGCACGGCCTACGACAGCGACGACGCCGAGTACAAGGGCAGCGCCGGCATCAAGGCCGACAACTACTTCGGCATGACAGGCGGCACCCTGACCATCACTAACAGCGGCACAGGCGGCAAGGGAATACGCGCCGGCAGCTATGACTACGTCAAGGATAACAGCACCAGCCTCAGCGACAGCTACATCTCTGGCGGCACCCTCATCGTCAAGACCACCGGCAGCGAATACACGGCCGGAGACGTCTCCTCAAAGGCCATCAAGATCGGCTATAAGCAAAAGTCCGGCAGCAGCTACATCTATGGCGGCAATTTGAAGATCAGCGGAGGCAGCGTCCAGGTAACCTGCTCCAAGAGCGAGGGAATAGAGACCAAGGGTAAGCTCACCATCAGCGGCGGAGACACCTACGCCTACTCGACCGGCGACGACGCCATCAACAGCCAGGGCGAGCTCAACATCACCGGCGGATATGTCTACGGCTATTCAACAGCCAACGACGCCATCGACACCAACTGTGATTTCAAGATCTCCGGCGGGTATGTCTACGCGATAACCACTAAGGGCAACCCTGAAGTGGCCCTTGACGCCAACACTGAGGGCGGATACAAGCTCTACATCTACAGCGGTGCCACGGTCATCGCCTACGGCGGACTCGAGAGCGGCTACTCATCCAACAACACCGTCTATTCAATGAGCGCGTCGGCCGGCAACTGGAATGCGTTGCACGATGGCAGTTCCTACATAGCAGCGTTCAAGGCCCCGTCCGGATTGTCGAGCTTCGCGGTTTGCGCCCCGTCCCTCTCAAAGGGCTACACAGGGGTCAGCGTCGGCGACGCCACGTACAGCAGCGGTTCCCTGGCTTCCTCCTCGATCTCCGGCGGCACGGCGGTCTCCCTCAGCGCCTACTCTGGCGGAAACGGAGGGAACGGCGGTCCCGGCGGTAACGGAGGCCCGGGTGGCAATAACGGCCGCTCCATGGGACGATAGAATAACAAAATCAAGGAAGACATGAAAAGAATATTCACAATAATGGTAACCCTGATGATGTTCCCTGTCCTGGGAGCCTTTGCCCAGAACGCGGAGACGGGGACCAAGATCAATAAGAAGAATCTTGTGGTGAAGGAATGGAACACCAACGCCAAAGGTGTGGCCAGCACCCTGGATCATCTGACCACCTACTCCCCCGACGGCAAGAAAATCGAGGAGATCGAGTACGACAGCGCCGGGAAGCAGAAATGGCGCAAGCGTTACGAGTGGGGCGAGAATGACAAGATGGCCCGCGAGCTGGTCTACGACGAGCGGAACCGGCTTGTGAACTACAAGAAGTTTGAATACAACGAGTTCGGGAAGAAGAAGATGCAATACACCTACGACGCCAAAGGGAAATTGATCTCCACCAAGGTATTCGAATACATCACATCCAATGACTGAGAACTGTCATACCTTGATTGAGGCCGCCGCCTCATCCATCCCTTCCATCACCCTGGAAGAGATGGATGGGGTGAAGCTGCTCAACCGAGTCGACACGAAGTACCTGACCAATGAGGCCACTCTGATCCAGGTGCTCGCGGACGCCAAGGCTTCGGGTTACCGGGCCCTGGAGACCGAGGGTGTGAAGGTGAGCCCGTACAATTCCATCTATTTCGACACTCCCGGGTTGAGAATGTTCCTGGACCACCACAACCGCCGGCTGGTACGGCAGAAGGTGCGTACTCGGGAATATGTCAATTCAGGCACGGCTTTTCTTGAGATCAAGAGGAAGAACAACCACGGTCGGACCAAGAAGAAGCGTGTCGGGATAGACACGTCAGAGATGATGAGCTTCGCCGGGGATCCTGACGCCTGCGCTTACCTCGCCAAGCATTCGTGGTTCACCGCCGATGACCTGAAGCCGGTGTTGTCCACCGCTTTCCGGCGCGTCACGCTGGTGAACCAGGCCATGACGGAACGTCTGACAATCGACACATCCCTGATGTTCACAAACTACCGGACAGGGAGGGAAGTCTCGCTCCAGGACGCCGTTATCATAGAGCTGAAGCAGGACGGCCACGCCGCCAGCCAGATGAAAGGCATCCTCCTGGACCATCGGGTAAAGCCCGTTCGAGTCAGCAAATACTGCATCGCCGTCACCCTCACGGACCCTTCCGTAAAGAGCGGCCGTTTCAAGGTGAAGGTTCGCAAGATCGAAAAGACAATTAACAAGAAAATCACAGTAATATGATCACTGCCCAAGATTTCGGCGACTACACGATCGCCGATGACTCCATCATTGACGTGCAAACCATCACAGACGCGATGATGACAACCTCCCAGTCCATCACGGAGCTGGCGATCCGCTTTTTCCTGAACCTGGTCGTGTGCTGGATCCTGGTCCAGTTCTTCTACTACAGGAAGAGCCGCCGCCGCGACTACTACTTCACGTTCATGGTCTTCTCTTCAGCCATGCTGATGCTCCTCTACATCATGGGCAACGTGGAAGTGGGTGTCGGACTGACCCTGGGCCTCTTCGCCATATTCGGCGTCATCCGGTACAGGACAGAGACGGTTCCCATCCGTGAGATGACTTACCTGTTCGTGATCATCGCGCTAGCGGCCATGAACGGCCTGGCGCCTGTGTACAGGCTTATCGGACCCACCTCAGCCAATCCTCATTACGCCCTGTCCGGGGGCACGGTGGGCATTATGCTCCTTTCCAACGCCCTTGTGGTAGCGCTCATCTGGGTGCTGGAGAGCGAGTCATTGCTGAGACACACTTCCGCCAAGCTGGTGCTCTACGACCGCATAGACCTGATCGTCCCAGAGAGAAGGGAAGAGCTCATAGCCGACCTTGAGAAACGCGTCGGAGTGAAAGTGATCAATCTGGAAGTCGGTCATGTCGACTTTTTGAGGGACGCCGCGTTCATTAAGATTTACTATAATCTGGACAAAGGACAAAGCGGATCCATAGACTCTCTTACCAAAGCAAAGGACTTCGTTGAACAGTAGACTTATGAAAAGGATAATATGCTTACTGGCGGTTCTCCTCCCTGTGGCCGGCTTCGCCCAGGGTACCGTCAATGACTTGGAGACAGATTTCGGCGCCCGTTTCGGCGTCTCCTTCAACAAGAAAATCGTGAAGGGCTTCCATGTGGTGGCCGACGGCGAGATCCGCCTGAGCGACGATTTCTCCTCCCTTGGCAGGTACCAGGCCGGACTGGGATTGAGCTACAAGATCAACCCTGTGGTCAAGGTCGGGGCCGGTTACCAGTTCATCGAGAAGATGAACTCTTCCTCTGAGTGGAAACCCCGCCACCGTTTCTACGCTGACGGCACCGCGACGCTGAAGGCCGGCTTCTGGAGTTTCTCCCTGAAGGAACGCCTGCAGCTCACCAGCCGTGAAGTGAACAATGTGTACCAGAACAACCCGAATTCCCTGATGCTGAAAAGCCGTTTCAAAGTGTCTTACAAGGGATTCGCCAGCTTAACCCCTTATGGGTATGTGGAAGTTCGTAACGTGCTGAACGATCCTGCCTGCTCCGCCACCTGGAGCACCACGAGCCAGGCTTACGGGGACTATTCCTTCCTTGGCTACAAGGACGCCTATGTGAACCGTGTCCGAGGCTCTCTGGGTACGGAATGGAAACTCAGCAAGCGGCACTCTATCGATTTTTACATCCTGGGTGACTATTGCTACGACAAGAACATCGACACCAACTCCGGCGGGACTAAACTTAAGTCCCTCACCTACGACCAGGCATTCAACACAGCTTTCTGCGTCGGGTACCAGTTCAGTTTCTGACAGAATGAGCTTTATTTAGCGGAAACGACTGTCAATGAAACCTTTAGAGAAAAAGAAGCTCAAGCTTTACGGCCTTTTTTGGGGTGCGGTACTGATAGTACCCACCCTTCCTTTGCTGTGGGGGGCCCTGGGTATAACAGGACATTTCTCATCCTTTGAGGAGATCCTCTCTCTTTGGTTGTCCATCCTGCCCATACTGGTGCTCTTCCTTATTCATAATTTCCTGGTTTTGCCACTGGGAAAAAAGAGCAAACCCCTCTACATCGCCGCGGGATTCGTCTTGATCGCCCTTTTCGGGATCTACTGTTTCACACTCGGAGATCATCCTCCCGGTCTTCCCGCCCACATAAACCCTATGGAGCTAACGTCCCCGTCTCATCAACCGGCCCGTCCGGCGGCATTGATGTTGGGATTCGGGGTTCTGGCGATATTGGCGAATTACGGCGCTGACGCGATTGTCGAGAACGAGCGGAAAGAAAGGGAAGGCAAACTCCTTGAGATCAACAATCTCCGTCTCCAACTGGACGCTCTCCGCTACCAGATAAACCCGCATTTTTTCCTCAACACGCTCAACAACATCCAGGCGCTGATCCTGGTCGACCCCGAAAAGGCGTCTGAGAGCATCGGCGTCTTCTCCAAGATGACGCGGATGGTCATGCGCTACGGGGACGCCCTCGTTATCCCCCTGGCTGACGAGGTGGGTTTCATCGAGTCCCTGATCTCCCTGACGCGTCTGCGCTACACGGACAATGTCAGCATCGAGACATCGCTCCCGGCCCGCTCAGGCGACGCCGTCATCCAGCCCCTTGTCCTCGCCACCTTCGTGGAGAACGCTTTCAAGCATGGAATAAGCTATGAGAGACCTTCATTCGTCAAGGTGAACGTCGAGCACCGGGACGGAAGGATCATATTCCAATGCGAGAACACCTTGCACACGGATTCCCATGCCGAAAGCTACGGGATCGGTCTTGAGAATGTCCGGAAAAGGCTGTCGCTCATGTATGAAGACAAGTATCACCTGACAGCGGAGCCTTCAGGAGACCATTACAAGGTCGAGCTGATTCTTCCTGACAAAATTGACATGCCTGCCTTATGATCCGGGCGATCACAATTGATGATGAGCCGCTGGCGCTCAAGCTGCTGGAAGTCTACATCAGCCGTATTCCCGATCTGGAACTTGTCGCCTCGTGTCCCGGAGCGGGCGCCGCGGGGCCTTTCCTTGGAGAGGCTGACGTCCTTTTTGTGGACATCAATATGCCGGATGTGAGCGGGATGGAATTTGTGAGGAATCTAGAGAATCCTCCCCTGGTGGTGTTCACCACGGCCTATCCCGAGTATGCCGTCGAGGGATTCAGGGTTAACGCCGTGGATTATCTGGTGAAGCCTTTCTCCTTCGAGGAGTTCAAGGAGGCGGTTGACCGTGTCCGTGACATCCTGGAGTTAAAGGCCAAGGCCAATGGTGGCTCCGCCGTGGAGAAGGTGATTTTCTTCCAGGTCGGGCATCAGAAACGCAGGGTTCCATCGGCCGACATTCTTTACGTTGAGAGCATGGGAGCCTATCTGAGGGTTCACATCAGCGGCGAGGATCCTCTCGTCGTCCTTGGCAACTTCAAGAGCATTCTCGACGCTGATCCGGACAGTTTCTTCCGCATCCATAAGTCCTATGTCGTGAACCTCAGGCAGATCCGCCAGAGCGGAAGGGCCTCCGTCACCCTCAACGACGGCACTGTCCTGACCGTGGGGGAATCATTCAGGAAAGCTTTCCGGGAGGCCCACATCACCCCATAACCACATCCAGGACCATCATCAACGCGAATCCGATGGCGAATCCTATGGTGGCGACATTGGAGTGCTCCCCTTGTGAGGCCTCCGGAACCAGTTCCTCGACCACCACATAGAGCATAGCGCCCGCTGCGAATGACAGCAGGTAGGGCATGATCGGCGTCACGGCCGAGGCGAGCAGGATAACAAGGGCCCCGCCGATCGGCTCGACTATGCCACTGAGAGCTCCGATACCAAAAGCCTTCCAACGGCTGTTACCAGCTGCCCGTAGCGGCATGGATATTATCGCCCCTTCCGGGACGTTCTGGATCGCTATTCCCAGCGAAAGAGCCAGCGCTCCGGCGACTGTCATCCCCGCTCCGCCGCTCAAGGCGCCAGCCACAGCCACTCCCACCGCCATTCCTTCAGGGAAGTTGTGTATGGTGACGGCAAGGGCGAGCATCGTGGTTTTAGACAGTTTGCTCTTCGGCCCCTCCGGGCCGCCGACGGGATGGAGATGAGGTGTGACCTGGTCAATCAACAGCAAGAAAGCGAAGCCGCCCAATAGGCCGACGGTAGCGGGCCATACACCTCCCGATTCCATCCCGGGGATGAGCAGGGACCACACCGAGGCCGCGACCATCACGCCGGAAGCGAACCCGAGCAAGACCTTCTGCAACGCCTCCGGCATCGCCTTCCTCATGAAAAAGACGAATCCGGAACCCAGGGCGGTACCAAGGAAAGGAATCAGGAGCGCAAGTAATGTGTTACTCATATCGTGTTATCTTCCAATACCGCGAAGGTAACACTTTGTCGCCGCAACCAGGTAGCGAATCGCTCTTTTTTATCATGAATATTCCGGCGTTTCGTCGACGGAATCACGGCGTTCGTTGAAAACCAGCCCCTCGCTGGCGCTGTTGGTTTAGTTTTTGGTTAAACAATCATCGTTTTTAAAACCAAATAGTCATGAGAAAGCACATCATATTCATTCTCGCCGCGGCGGTCGCTGCGGCAGGTTGCGAGCAAGACCAATTCATGTTCGACCCTTTCGACAACGGTGAATCGCCATTCAATCAACAGTCGGTCTCCAGCCTGAAAGACCCGGGACTGACATGGAGCGCCAACTCTTCCGAGGCCACGATAGGCTCCGTCAACAGTTTCCCCACACTCACCAACACCTACGGCGTGAGCGTCACCTATTCATCCTCAAATCCCGGGGTTGCGACCATCAACGAGAGCGGGGTCATCACCCTCGTCGCCAGCGGGTCCACACAGATCTCAGCCTCATCATCAGCCAGCGAGACCTATTCGGCATCCAACGCCTCCTATGTCCTGACCGTTCTTGCCTCGACGACAAGCGATCCTGGCGACAATTCACTCACTTTCGCCTCCACCGGCGACACCTCGTCCGAGGACGACATCTCGAACACCACCTTCAAGGGCAGGATCACCATAACATATTCAGATTCCGGAGGAGCCACCGTTGACGGCGACACCTACGGCTATGTCTCAGTGAGCGGGAATAAAGTCACGGTGAACAACACCGGCGGCGAGGCCCTCATCTACGAGCTCACCGGAACCACCTCCAACGGCTTCTTCAAGGTCTACGGGGAGAAGAAACAGGCCATAGTCCTTAACGGGGTCAAAATAACCAACCCTGACGGGGCCGCTGTCAACAACCAGAACAAGAAGCGCACGTTCATTGTGGTCAAGGGCACCAACACCCTCTCCGACAGCGCCTCGGCGACCTATGCGGTTGAAGGCGAGGAGGATCAGAAATCCGTGCTGTTCAGCGAGGCGCAGCTGGTCTTCAGCGGAAGCGGTCTACTCACGGTGAACGCGCTTAACACCAAGGGTAAATCAGCCGTCATCTCAGACGACTACATCCGCGTGATGAACAGTCCAACCATCAAAGTGAACGCCGGAAGCGGCGCGGGCCACGGATTCAGGGGCAAGGACTATGTCCAGCTTTCCGAGGGCGCCCTGGTCGTCTCGACGGCGGCCGCCATGAAAAAGGGAATCAGCTCCGACGATTATGTCATTGTCGAGGGCGGCACCCACATAGTCACGGTGACCGGAGGAGTCGCCTATGACGACGAGGACTCTGAATACACCGGCACGGCCGGCGTCAGGGCCGACAACTACTTCGCGATGACCGGCGGCTCGCTCACTATAAAGAACACGGGCGACGGAGGCAAGGGCATCAGCGCCGGAAGCTATGATTATGATTCCGAAAAGCACACGCTCTCAGATAGTTACATCTCGGGAGGGACACTCTCCGTCACCACGACAGGTAAAGAGAAGAACGATGTGTCCGCTAAAGGGATAAAGATCGGCTGGGTCACAAAGAGCGGCAGCGGCAACAACGCCAGGGTCACGGCGTACGCGGGCAAGCTCATCATCAGCGGAGGCTCTGTGACGGTGAGCAGCGCCAACGGCGAAGGCCTCGAGGTCAAAGGCGACCTGACTTTTGACGGAGGCGAGACCTATGTCACGTCCTCCAAGGACGACGCGATCAACTGCCAGGGAGACATGACTGTGAATAAGGGATTCGTCTATTCATTCTCCTCCGGCAACGACGCCATGGACTCCAATGGCAACACAAAGATCAATGGAGGCTTTGTGATGGCGATCTGCGCGAAAGGAAGCCCGGAAGTGGCCATCGACGCGAACACCGAGGGCGGGAAGAAACTCTACATCAACAGCGGCGCCACGATCGTGGCCTACGGTGGCCTTGAGAACGGCTACTCCGCGTCACAGACCATCTATAGCATGAGCGGGACAGCGGGCGCCTGGAACGCGTTGTACAGCGGCAAGGCCTTCCTGGCTGCCTTCAAGGCCCCGTCCAACATATCCACCTTCATCGTCACCGCCCCATCGCTTTCAAGCGGCTACAAGGGCGTGAGCGTGAGCGGAGAGGCTAAATGCGGCGGGATCTGGGCGACTGGAGGCATCTCAGGAGGATCCTCGGTCAGTCTGTCAAAATATTCAGGCGGCGGCTGGGGACGGTAAAATCACCTTTTCCCCTTTCGCCTGAGGGACTCGTAGTAAGCGTGACGCTTGGGATTCTCCGGGAACCATCCTTTAAGGACACGGTTCTCCTGGTGACCCATCTCGAGGATCCCCCAGAAGGACGAGAAAGCGAATCCCCCGAGAATCGTGGATACGGTCTGGTTGGGGATAAACAAGGAGACTGTGGCTAATAGGATTCCGGCGACAAGCCAGACCCACCAGCTCTTCCTTCCCCAATAATACTCCATCTTGATGACAGCGGGGTGACATATCCCTATGCACAGGAACATGGCAGCGCCGACAATAATACCGTGAAAACTCATCATTTTAACAATAACATGTGACAGCTCATCACTGTTGCCTGAATAGTATCTTGGCTCCCATTTTTTGTAAAGTTAATGAAAAAGTGCCTATATTCGCGAGCCAAAATGAGAAATAGAACCGACTGTTTTATTTTTTACCAATATTCAAGAAAATGAAAAAGTTTTTATTTGTTGCCATTCTTCTCGTCGCGGGGATGTCTGTGATGTCCGCTCAGGTCAGCCCTGGCATGAAGTACCGTGAGCTCAAATCCCAGTACAGCGCGAGGCAGTACGTCAAACAGGCCACCGACCCTTATTCCCCGGGCTGGAGCGCTTTCGCCTCTTACGTTGTTCCCGGTTTGGGCCAGGCTCTCTCCCGTGAGACCGGACGCGGCCTCCGCTTCTTCCTCACCAGCACCGCCATCAGCGCTTTCGGTTACTATGAGGCTGACAAGCTTATGGACAATATCGTGAAAGACGCCAGCGGCAATTATGTCAAAGACTCTGACGGCAGCTACCAGTTCACTGACAAGGACGCCGCCAAGAAACAGATAATCTCCCTTTGCGCCGCCGGACTGTCAGAGTTGATCGTGTGTGTGTGGTCATGCGCCGACGCCGCCAAGGTCGCCAAGGTCAAGAACCTCTATTCCCGCGATCTCAACAAGTATTCCGTGGAGCCGAGCCTCTATCCTTCGGTCCAGACCATCCAGGCCGGAGACAGCTACCGTCTCGCCCCCGGAATGACCCTCGCCCTTAAATTCTAAGGATTATCCCTTTCATAAAAGAGGGTGACCTTTTGGGGCCACCCTCTTTTGTATTCCTATTTATCGTTATCTCAAGCTGTCAAATCGCCTGAGATTCCGGATGGATTGAGCGAGGGTGACGCAGAGGCAGATGGCGCAGGCGGCGAAGACCAGGATAAGGGCGACAGGTCTATTTCCCGCCACGGCGATAGCGATGAACGCCAAGAGGCCGAGGATGGCGGTAGCGGTGCTGAATAATGTGATGATAATGCTTTGACGCTTCTCCGCCCTGGCTACTACACTCTCGTCGTCGGCGCTATTCCTTATTCTTTCAAGCTTGCGGTAAGAGAAGATCCTGAAAGTGCAGTTCACAGCGATAAACAAGAACACGAGGGCTTGGGCGGTACTGTCGTGCCCCATGATACAGTCTCGAAGCACATAGGCGAACATCACGTAGCCGATAACAGCTCCGATAACATTCGCGGCCATCTTTGACTTGGTGAAGTTTGAGTAATCCATATTGGTCTTGCAGGTTTATTTATCCAAATATAATGATTATCTTTAGGATATGAAAAAACTACCGGTGAGAATAGGGATCGCGGCGGCGATCCTGTCATCGCTGCTTTCGGCCAGCGTTGTCACCCATGCCCGTACTTTCAAGGTAAGTCGGACTTCCTCGTTGATCCGCGCTGTCGAAAAGGCCGGTGAGGGAGACACCATCGTCCTGCGGAAAGGTGTCTATCGTCTTGACGAGACCTTAACGATCGAGGGAAAGACCGGTCTCGTCATCCGGGGCGACAGGGCCTGCCTCAACGGCGGTGTGAGGATACCGCTCCGCCGTCTCCGCCGGGTCAGTCAAAAGGACGGGGACTTTGCCAAAGGC
>JAFROA010000353.1 GCA_017429885.1 Bacteroidales bacterium
GTTTGTTTGTACACGGTGGCGTTCAGAGAGTCCGAATAGTTCTTGACAGTTTTGTCGAAAACGATTCTGCCGATATTAAGAGAATTGTCATGGACGGCATCCACCGCCCTGAGGTACTTCATCCCCTTGACGTTGGGGACGTAGGTCATATTGTCTGAAGGATTCAAACCGACCTGCAGGTCTATCTCGGATCCGGACTCGATTTGCACCCCTGGCCTGATCTCCCTGTTGTGGTAGATTTGACGTAGGACATTATTAGTGGCTATGTCATTGACATAGATGAGTTTCCCAAGAGCGAGGCCGCGTGAGTTGAGTTCGGCTTTGGCCTGCCTCATGGAGTAGCCGACAAGGTTAGGCATACCGACTTTTTTCGCGTGTTTCGCATTGATGGTGAGCATTACCCTGCGGCCTTTCTTCACATGGGTACCGGCTTTGGGATTCTGGCTGTAAACGGCACCTTTCTCCATCCTGCGGACAAAGATTGAGTCGATAACCTCGGTTCTCAAATTGTTCTTGGACGCTACCCTGTGGGCCTCCTCGACACTCATGCTGGTGAGATCCGGAACCTCTATCGTCTGGCCGTGGTGAGTCACCACTTTAAGCACTATCTGAGCGCCGATTACCAGCACGATGAAGAACACCGTTGCCTTTATAAGGTTTTTGACTATCCAGTTCATCTCTATTTGGCTCTAATGAATATGGTCACGGGGCAACCCAGGAGGTCAAAATGATCCCTCAGTTTGTTCTCCAGGAATCTCTTGTAAGGTGCCTTCACATACTGAGGCAGATTGCAGAAGAACGCGAATGCCGGGAATCGTGTGGGCAACTGCGTGACATACTTGATTTTCACATATTTCCCCTTCCATGCGGGAGGAGGATAGTTCTCGATCTCAGGCATCATTGCCTCGTTGAGCCTCGCCGTGGGGATTCTGCGGGAGTAATTCTCGTAGACATGCGCGGCGGCATCGAGAACGTCCATTATCCTTTGCTTATTGATGACCGAGGTGAATATTATCGGCAGGTCATCAAATGGGGCGAGGCGAGCGCGCAGGGCCCTGTCATAGTCCCTCATCGTGTTGCTGTCCTTAGTGACGGTGTCCCATTTGTTCACGACCAGCACACAACCTTTACGGTTGCGGATAATGAGGTTGAATATACTCATGTCCTGGGCCTCGAGCCCTGCGTTGGCATCTATCATAAGGATGCAGACATCGGCCCGCTCAATCGAGCGGATCGCCCTCATGACGGAGTAGAACTCGAGATCCTCGTTGACCTTCGTCTTCTTTCTCATACCGGCCGTGTCCACAAGGATGAATTCGTGTCCGAACTTGTTGTAATGGCTTGAGATGGAGTCCCTGGTGGTCCCGGCGACAGGTGTGACTATATTCCTTTCCTCTCCGAGCAAGGCGTTCGTGAGCGAGGATTTGCCGACGTTCGGTTTTCCGACTATGGCGATATGTGGAAGATCGGGGAAATCATCCTCGGCAGAGGTGTCTTCAGGCAGTACACGCATTATCTCATCCAAAAGATCCCCGGTTCCGCTGCCGTTCGCGGCGGATATGCCCCAAATCTCGCCGAGTCCCAGCCTGTAGAATTGGTAGGTGTCATACACCTTGGCGACATCATCTACTTTATTGACGCAAAGCACCACGGGTTTCCCGCTTTTGCGGAGCAAGTCAGCGATTTGGGAGTCATAATCCGTTATCCCGTTCGAGGCTTCCACCATGAAGAGAATCACGTCAGCTTCCTCGATCGCTATCACAACCTGTTTGCGGATGGCCTCCTCGAACACGTCGTCCGAATTGCTGGTCCACCCTCCGGTGTCAACCACGGAGAATTCCTTTCCGTTCCACTCGCATTTGCCGTAGTGACGGTCCCTTGTCACACCGGCGGTCTCATCAACTATCGCCTGGCGTGTTCCCACGAGGCGGTTGAACAGGGTTGATTTGCCGACATTCGGCCGTCCCACTATCGCTACCAAGCTCATAATGTTCAGTTTTTGTAAAATCCGCAGCCTTCACAGGCTTCAGTCCGGACGCCGGTACAGGACCTTCGTAATTCCTTCTCCTGCTCATGCATACACTTGATGCCAAGCTTGCGCATGTTCTCATTCTTGCTGACCTCAGTCTCGGGGAATCGTCCTTTAACGATAATCCCGACGCACATCAAGGCGATGGCGATGGCGAGAATGAGTATGGCGGCGAGAAGGGTGCGCATTATCAGAAGATGAATTCGGTGCTGATCGGCTCGTAATTGTACACTTTATGGATGATCGAGGCGAAAGTCGAGGTCATCGAGACCACCTTGATCTTTGATTTATCAGCGTCGCCCCTGAGAGGAATCGTGTCAGTGACATATACTTCCTTGAGGGATGAAGCGTTGATCCTGTCGTAAGCGGGGCCTGATAAGACGGGGTGAGTGGCGCAGGCGCGCACGCTGGCCGCTCCTTTCTCCATCAAGAGGTCTGCCGCCTTGGTGAGAGTGCCGGCAGTGTCAATCATGTCATCCACGATGACGATATTTTTCCCCTCAACCTCACCGATAGCTGTCATGGATCCCACGACATTCGCTCTCTCACGTGTCTTGTGACAGATGATGACAGGGCATGCGAGTTCCTTCGCATAGGCGTTTGCTCTTTTCGCACCACCCATGTCAGGGGCGGCGATGGCCAGATTCTCTATGTTGAGCGATTTCAGGTAGGGGATGAATACCTTGCTGGCATAAATATGATCCACAGGGATGTCGAAGAATCCTTGGATCTGGTCGGCATGGAGGTCACAAGTCATTATCCTGTCCACTCCGGCCGCTGTTAACAGATTCGCGACGAGCTTGGCTCCAATGGAGACTCTGGGCTTGTCCTTGCGATCCTGGCGGGCCCATCCGAAATATGGCATGACGGCTATCACTTTGTCGGCGGAGGCTCGCTTAGCCGCATCGATAGTCAGAAGGAGTTCCATGAGGTTGTCTGTGGGAGGGAATGTGGACTGGACCACAAACACGGTCGCACCCCTGACACTGTCGGTGAAAGAAGGCACAAACTCGCCGTCGCTGAAATGAGTCACCTCGGAGTCTCCCAGGTGGTATTTATCACCGTAGCGTTCCCCGATTTTGTTCAAGCTTTCGACAACCTTGCATGCGAAGTCCCTGGAGGCCTTGCATGCGAATAATTCCATTCTGTGTTCGATGTACATGGTTAGATCGATTATATATATTGTCCGATATATTCAAGTATCTCCTCTTTGCCGGCTCCGGTCTCGGAACTTGAGACGAACATTGGAGGCAATTCCTCCCATTGCTCGGAGAGAATGGCTTTATCTTTCTCTATCTGCGCTTTCAAGGCATTGGGCCCGAGTTTGTCTCCTTTGGTGAATATGATGGCGAACGGGATGCCGTTCTCACCAAGGCCGGATATGAACTCGAGGTCTATTTTCTGGATGTCGTGGCGGGAGTCCACGAGCACGAACAGGAGGACCATCTCGTCTGAATTCTGGATGTAATCGTTGATCATCATCCTTAATTGCTCACGTTCTTTTTTCGAGATCTTGGCGAATCCATAACCCGGGAGATCGACCAGATACCAGCTGTCATTGATGATGAAATGGTTGATCAGTTTGGTCTTGCCTGGGGTGGAGGATGTCTTCGCGAGCTTGCTGTTGCCGCAAAGCATGTTGATCAAGGATGACTTGCCGACGTTGGAGCGTCCGATGAATGCGAATTCGGGCAGCTTGCGGCTTGGCTTTAAAGCTGCCCTCACGCTGCTGCCGGCGAATTTTGCCTCGGTGATCCTCATAGTGCAAAGATAGTGGATTTTTGTTAATTTTGTAAGACACTTACCATAGAGTTTGACAATGGATTCGGAATACTTGGAGTTAGTGGAGTTGACCGCCCTTCTGAAGGACGAGATAGAGTCTGTATTCCCGGGGCTCGTGTGGGTTAAGGCTGAGATTTCAGAGCTGAACCTGAAAAGGAACGGGCATTGTTATCTCGAGCTCTCCCAAAGTGAGGGAGGAGTGGTTGTGGCCAAGGTCCGGGCTACTATTTGGGCGTCAAGATGGAACTATATAGACCAGTATTTCAAGAGTGTCACAGGCTCGTCGCTGGGCGTCGGTATGGAAGTCCTCCTGAGCGCCCAGGTCAATTTCCATCCTGTCTACGGTTTGTCTTTGAATGTGGAGGATGTTGATCCGGATTTCACCCTCGGGGCTAATGAGAGACAGAAGCGATTGACTATCGAGCGTTTGACCAAAGAGGGGCTGATGGATCTTCAGCGTGAGCTCTCGCTTCCGGACCTGCCGTATTTCCTCGCCGTTGTCTCAGCGCCAGGCGCCGCTGGCTTGAGGGACTTTGAGAGACATCTTCTTGAGAATGAATATGGGTTCGTGTTCAAAGTGGATTTGTATGAGGCGTTGATGCAGGGAGAACAGGCCGCTGACTCGATGATCATGGCTCTGGAGGAGATACAATCATCCTCTAAAGTGTACGATGCTGTCCTGATTATGCGTGGAGGCGGATCAGAACTCGATCTGGCATGTTTTGATGATTATGACTTGGCAGCCGCTATCGCCAGGTGTCCATATCCGGTTTTCACAGCCATAGGGCATGATAAGGATTATCATGTAGCCGACATGGTCGCTAACACCTTCGTGAAGACGCCGACAGCTCTGGCGGATCTGTTCCTGGATTGCTTTATCGCTGAGGATCAGAGGATTTCCTCGCTTGAGACAAGGCTAAGGTTAGCTTTCTCAAGCCGTTTTTCCACCTTGTTATCAAGGCTTGACCTGTTGGGGAAGAATGTTTATCATGCCGCGGCCAAGCGACTGTCTGATGCGAGCCACATTCTTGATCTGCTTGAGGCGAAGGTGGCCGCGGGCGACCCCCGCTCTATACTCGCTAAAGGCTACACCCTCGCCCTTGATGGGCGTGGCGTAAGACTGTCCTCGGCCTCTGGTGTCAACCCGGGTGACGATTTCCAGGTGATGTTTTCCGACGGCACCGTCAAAGGTGCTGTAACCAAGGTTTTGAAAAATTAGAATTCAATATGAAAGAAGAACAATTCGATTATTCCAAGGCGATGGCTGAGTTGGAGGGAATTGCCGCCAAGATTGAGGATCCCAAGACCAGTCTCGATGAGATCGGGGGGCTCGTCACCCGGTCGAAAGAGCTCATAGATCAATGCAGGAATTACTTGCGCTCAGTCCGTGAATCCATAGAAGAAGAGGAGGGTTGAAAATGAAAGAGATATATCTCGCTGGTGGCTGTTTCTGGGGCGCTGAGCATTATTTCAGGAATATAGAAGGAGTGGTCGACACGGAGGTCGGATTCGCGAACGGTGACACTCCGGCACCGACCTATGATCAAGTTTATACCGACACTACCGGCTATGCGGAGACAGTCAGGGTCATATATAATCCTGATGGGCTGCCTTTGGACGAGTTGCTTCGGGCTTTCTTCTGCGCTATAGATCCCTTGAGTCTTAACAAGCAAGGTGAAGACGAGGGAACTCGTTACAGGACAGGAATTTACTATACGGATTCTGCGGATCTTCCCATTGCCAAGAAGGTTTTTGAGGAGATTCAGGCCGAGTATTCAAGCCCTCTTGCAGTTGAACTTCTTCCCTTGAAGAACTTTTTCGTGGCGGAAGGCAGGCATCAGGACTACCTGGTCAAGAATCCTGACGGGTATTGTCATCTGCCTATCAAGATTTTCCGCTATCCGAGGCTGGTCAGCGATCTTCGGCACTTGTTGGGTGACGAGCCGGATCTTGTGGCCAGGCTATCCAACGCCGCCGCTCTGATCAAGGAGAAGATGGGATTCTTCTGGGCTGGTTTTTATCTGGTTGGTCCTTCGGATAACGGGAAGGAACTTATATTGGGTCCTTTCCAAGGCTCTGTGGCTTGTATGAGAATAGGTTACGGCAGAGGTGTGTGCGGCACTGCCTGGAAAGAGGCTCGCACAGTGGTAGTCCCTGATGTTGAGGAGTTTCCAGGCCATATCGCCTGTTCTTCCCTTTCCAGATCGGAGATAGTTGTCCCGATTGAAAGGGGAGGGGAGGTTACCGGAGTCCTCGACATAGACAGCGCTGAACTGTCCACTTTCGATCACATCGACGCCTTCTGGCTTGAGCGTTTGGTGAGAATACTCTAGATCTTTCTCGCGACGCAGTGCATTTTATGGAATGCCCTTTCCTCGAGTTTCTCGACAGATAAGCCCGCTTTCAGACAGAATCTCCTGACCTGGTTGAGTGAATAGAATCGGACATCCCCGTATTTATGTCTCAATCGATTGCGGATAATCTTAAACCGGTTGCAATATAGCAGGAACCACCAGGAGCCTGTTTTGTCCCTGATTATCAGCCTTCCTCCAGGGCGCAGCACCCGGGAGACACTCTTGAAGAAGTCCATTGGGGAAGGGTAATGGTGGAAACTGTGAGAACATATGACAACATCGAAACTCTCGTCCTTAAATGGCAGGTTTTCACAATCCCCAACAATGAACTCGGCAGAGTCCGGAGATTGGGATTTGGCCACCTCGATCATTTTTGGAGTGATGTCTATCCCCGTGAAGCGTTTTCCAGGAAAATGTCCCGCCAATAGTCTCAAGAGCGATCCTGTCCCGCAACCGCAGTCCAAAACATCCTCAAACGGCTCAACCTCTAGTTCGGCGACAATGTCCGGGTGGTCCATCGACGCCATTTTATGGTAGCTGTCGTAATTCTCGGCTTCGGCGGTGAACTGGTCCACCGTGAATTCCTTCAGTTTCCTACCCCTCATTCTCAGTCGATCTTGAATGCGGCGATCTCCTTGTTGAGGGACTCGAGCATAGATATCTTCTTGTTGTACAAGTCTTCGGAGATGTCCACTTTGTAGTAGTGCGGGTTGATGAGACGTCTCTCGGATGGACTGAAATGATGAAGGGTATCCTCGAAGAATGCACGTTTCTCTTGAAGAGAATGCTTTACGGAGCAGTCCTTCCCATCTTTTATGATCTGAAGCTGAAGTGTCCTCCATGTGTAAGAACCAGCCTCGAAAGTCTTGTGCTTGAACCGGTCATCCTCAGCGAAGATAGTGAACTCCTCTCCCGCCTCAATCTTCCTCGCGATGGAGTCACCTCTCATGCAGGTCACATCCGCTTTATACAATTCACCTTGGTCAGGATCGTTCTTGATGATCCTGTAAGTGATTTGGAATCCCGGATTGATTAGCTTGATCGTGTCCTCGGAGCGCTTCAGGACGGGCTCCCCGCCGATCTGGACAAGTTTATAGACATTGCCGAAGCAAGGCGCCGCCTTGCTGGTGGCGATGGCGTCACCAACCCCGTATGAATCAATGCAAGCTCCCTGGCGCTCCAGATCAGTGATGAGATACTCATCCAAAGAATTGGTGGCGAATATCTTGCACTTGGTAATCCCGTGGGCGTCCAGAATCTTCCTGACTTTCTGGGACAGGTAAGCGAGGTCTCCGCTGTCGAGACGTATTCCATAGCCGGGGGCGTAATTGTCATCGATCCCGCACTCCCTGAAGGAGCGTATCGCATTGAGAACCCCGCACTTGAGTGTATCGTAAGTGTCAATCAGAAGGATGAGGTTCTCTCCTTTGTGGGTATTGCAATAGTCGACGAAAGCCTTGTGCTCGCCTTCCACTGTACTTCCGTACGAAGTCACGAAACTGTGGGCCATCGTGCCTGTTGAGGGAACTCCATTAAGTACCCCATTCAGGACATTTGAAGAGCTGGTGCAGCCGGCTATTATGGCGGCTTTGGCTCCGAAGGTGGCTGCCCATGGACCGTGAGCCCGGCGGGAGCCGAACTCGCTCACCGGCTTGTCGGTCGCCCTGCAGACCCTGGAGGCTTTAGTGGCAACTGCCATCTGGTGGTTCATTATGCAGAGAAGGGGAGTCTCAAGAACCTGTGCCTCGATGAGGGGAGCTTCCACTGTGATGATAGGCTGGTTGGGGAACACGATATCTCCTTCTCTGAGCGCCCAGACGTTGCCGGTGAATCTCATGGTTGAAAGATATTGCCTGAATTCGGCGTAACCATCCCCGGGAAGGAACTTCTCAAAGAAGGATGGCTCGGCTTTCCCAAGGTTGAGGACGCACTCAATAACCTCCTCTGTGCCGCTGCACACAGCCCAGTTGTTGTTCTCGGGGGCTTTGCGGTAGAACATGTTGAAGACGGCCCTGACATCCTTACGGCCAGTCTCAAAAAAGGACTTTCCCATCGTGTACTGGTACTTGTCCGAGCAATAGGAAAAATTCAGCATGTATGTATAGATCTTGTTATTCTATCAAGAAGGATTCTGGCGGAACTGTCGTCTCCGGAGGCTTTGAGCCGGACGTCTGGAAGATCAGGGCCTCCGTTTTCTTTTATAATGGATTCCTCTTTCATGACATCCAGAAGATGCCTGGCCACTGCGGGAGCCGGGTCTATGACTTGGACAGAGGGGCCGGCGATCTTTTGGATGACATCCCCCAGGAAAGGATAATGGGTGCATCCCAGGACAATCCTGTCCGCTCCCTCATCCAGCAGGGGCTGCAGGCTCTTCCTCACCACCCTCATAGCCTTGGGGCCATCGAGCTCACCATTTTCCACAAGCTCAACGAACACTTTTCCGACATGCTCCACAATCTTCACGTTATCTTCATATAATCCTTTGGTAGTGAGGTATTTCAAACCTTTAAGAGTGCCTGCTGTGGCAAGCACTCCGATCACTCCGGACTCGGAGCTGAGGGCTGCTGGTTTTACCGCTGGCTCCATGCCGATGAATTTGACAGCGTACTCTTTCCTGAGAGTTGATATCGCGGCCGCTGTGGCAGTGTTGCACGCCACCACAATGATATCCGCACCTTCTCCCAGGAGATAATCAGTTATCGCCCTTCCACGGGACTGGATGAACTCTGGGGTTTTCTCACCATAGGGGCAGAAAGCGGTGTCGGCATAATAAAGAAACCTCTCTTTAGGGAGAATCTTCAGAATTTCCCTCAGGACCGAGAGGCCGCCGGAACCAGAGTCGAATATGCCGATCATGTCACAAATATACTTATAATCCCGGAGAAAGTACTAAATTTGCATACTCTAATAATAACGAACAAATAGAATATTATGAGAAATAGTAGTTATATATCTTTAGTGATGCTGGCTATGGCGACTCTATTTGTCGCTTGCGGCAAACAGCCTGACGATCCGGTCAATAATAATACAGAGCCCCAGGATGAAACCCCTAAGATTTCAAAGGAAATCCAGCAGGCGAGTTATCTGGCTCAAAACGTGCTTCAGACTTACTATCTCTGGTCCAAGGAGATAAGCAAGGATTTGGGGCAGTTGAATCCTGAGATTTGCGAGGATCCGATCTCTGTGGTCAAGAAAATCCGTTATCACCAGGGCAATGATGAGGTGGATCACTGGACCCAGTTGACAGATGACATCAAATCGATGACCAGTTCGGTTGAGGGACTCGGGCTGACATATGGCTATGAGCTCCAGGCTGGTAGAATCACGAATAAGACAGGAGTCTATTTCCTGATTGTCTGCTATGTGGTCAAGGATGGTCCCGCCGAGAAGGCTGGACTGAAGAGGGGAGACCTTATCATGACTATAGATGGGAAGGATATCACCGCTGATAACATTTATGACGCTTTTAATACAGCGAGCGTGAAGCTGGGAATCGCACATCTGACTTCTGACGGCTATCTTGGTTCGGTGGAGAAAGAGGTTAGTCTCAAGGCGGTGGATATGTGGGAGGATCCCATCCTTCTTGACACGACATACACAGTGGCTGGCAAGAAGGTCGGTTATCTGGTTTATAACTCTTTTGATGTCAAGTCTATGGAGACTCTTCCTGATGTGTTCAGGAAGTTCAAGACCAATGGAATAGAGGAGCTTATTCTTGACCTGCGCTACAATGGAGGCGGCTTCGTCAAAACAGAGTGTGAGCTTGCCTCTCTCATCGCCCCGTATGCCAATGTTTCGGCTAAGGATATTTTTCAGACGGAGATTTACAGCCCTGCCTTGATGCAGTATTACGCTGATGCCCATTATGATCTCAACACGTATTTTGATACAGAACACACATATAAAGCATCAGGGTATAATATCAATCAAGACATCTCTGACGCCAATGTGGATCTGAAGAAGGTAACCTTCATAGTCACAGATGGTTCCGCTTCGGCATCGGAAGGATTGATAGTTGGACTCGGCCCCTATATGGATGTCACCCTTGTCGGAAATCAGACATACGGGAAGTACTGTGCCGGATGGATGATGTCAGCTGAGGATTTTTGGGGGACCCAAGCAAAGGAGAATTACTCCATGATTGGCAACTGGGGCATATACGTTATGGTCAGCAAGTTCGCTGATAAGAGTGGCAACAATGCCGCGATGCCTGATGGCATCCCGGTGGATATTAATGCCTCGGACAATCCTCTAGACGGCTATCAGCTCGGAGATGAGAACGAGACTATGCTTAAGGCCGCTCTCACCGCCGCTGGTAAGCCGACTGTGGGTACAAGAGCTTTCTCTGGAAACCAGCCCGTTTACGAGATGGAGAGGATAGAGCATGGCAAGCCGAGAGGTATTCTCATCAAGTCTGACATTCCTCCTGTCAAGTTCCAGTAGCCTGATGACATCCAGAGAACAGATTGAATCCCTAAAGGAGCGCCTTCAGACGCTTCACGCCTGCCTTGATATATCCGGGAAGCGGGATCAGATATCCATTCTTCAAAAGAAGACGGAGTCTCCCGATTTCTGGAACGACCCCAAAGGGGCTGAGGCTTTCATGAAGAATCTCAACGGGATAAAGTCCTGGGTCATGGCATATGACAAAGCCTTCTCAGAGGCTGAGGATGTCGATGTGCTCTATGAGTTCGCCAAGGAGAGCCTTGACAATAGCGCTGAGGAGAATGACTCCACACCTGAGACTGAGGAACTTGACCAGGCTTACGGGCTGGCTTTGAAAGATGTCGAGGCGCTCGAGATGAGGAATATGCTCGGATCAGAGGGCGACAACCTCGGGGCTGTCCTGACCATCAATTCAGGTGCTGGAGGCACGGAGGCCAATGACTGGAGTTCCATGCTGATGAGGATGTATCTTCGTTGGGGAGAGCGGAATGGTTACAAGACCGCTGTCACTGACATACAGGATGGTGATGAGGCCGGAGTCAAATCTGTGACAATTGAATTTGACGGGGAATACGCCTACGGCTATCTAAAGGCCGAGAACGGTGTCCACCGTCTGGTGAGAATATCTCCATTTAACGCTCAAGGGAAACGTCAAACCACCTTCTCATCAGTGTTTGTCTATCCTTTGGTGGATGACACAATCGAGGTGAATGTGGATCCGTCAAGGTTGTCCTGGGACACTTTCAGGGCGGGAGGTCATGGAGGCCAGAATGTCAATAAGGTTGAGTCCGGGGTCCGTCTCCGATATCTCTATCAGGATCCCGATACCGGTAAAGAGGAGGAGATACTCATCGAGAACACCGAGACCCGCGACCAACCGAAAAACAGGGCTAAAGCTTTACTGCTCCTCCGTTCCCGGCTTTATGATATCGCCATGAAGAAGAGACAGGAGGAGAAGGATAAGATCGAGGGCCAGAAAAAGCGCATTGAGTGGGGCTCACAGATCCGTTCTTATGTACTCCATCCCTACAAGATGGTCAATGATCTCAGGACGGGCTACAAGACCGCCGACACCCAGGGAGTTCTTGACGGTGATCTCGGTGAGTTCATGCGCCGATACCTTATGCAAGAAGGTGTCGGCGGTGCGATTGAGCCTATGGAAGATATTGAACCTTAAACCAGCCCCTGATCGACCATCGCGTTGGCGACCTTTATGAAGCCGGCGATATTAGCACCCTTGACATAATTGACTGTTCCGTCATTCTCGGTTCCGTATTTCAGGCAGACTGCATGTATGTCTGACATGATGCGGCGGAGATGGGCATCCACCTCTTCTTCGGTCCATTTCTGACGGATGGAGTTCTGGGTCATCTCGAGTCCGGAGGTTGAGACTCCACCGGCGTTCGACGCCTTACCGGGCGCATAAAGTAGGCCGTTAGACTGGAAGACCTGTATCGCCTCGGGTGTGGAAGGCATGTTGGCTCCTTCCGCGACGCAGCGGCAGCCTCCGGCGACAAGTTTCTCGGCGTCGGCCTTCTCAATCTCATTCTGTGTGGCGCAAGGGAGGGCTATGTCGCATGGGATGCCCCAAGGACGCTGACCAGGGTAATAGGTGGCCTGCGGGAACCGCTCTACATATTCCTTGATCCTTCCCCGGCGGTAGTTCTTTAGTTCGTAGACAAATTGCCATTTCGTCTCATCCAGACCTTCCGGGTCGTGGATAAATCCGTTGGAATCTGAGAGGGTGACCACCTTCGCTCCTAGACGCATCGCCTTCTGGGCTGTGAATTGAGCCACATTGCCTGCACCGGAAATGAGGACCGTCTTTCCTTGGAAGCTTTCTCCTCGGGTAGCGAGCATTTGCTCAGTGAAATAGCAGAGCCCGTATCCCGTCGCTTCAGGACGGAGGCGTGACCCGCCCCAGCCAAGACCTTTTCCAGTCAGGGTGCCGGTGAATTCGTCCCTGAGGCGCTTGTACTGGCCGAACAGGAATCCGATCTCACGGCCGCCGACACCGATATCTCCCGCGGGAACGTCAGTGTCCTGGCCGATGTGGCGCTGCAGTTCGGTCATGA
>JAFROA010000354.1 GCA_017429885.1 Bacteroidales bacterium
CACAATAGGATTGAAATGAGATTTGAGAATATCATAAAGGATTGCGGTTTGATCGAGGTCAAGGGAAGGCTTGACATCGACATCAAAGACGTATGCGATGATTCCAGGAGAGTATCGGCGGGCTCATTGTTCATCGCCGTGAAAGGACATGGCACAGACGGCCACGCATACATCGGGAAAGCAATCGAGAACGGTGCCGTAGCCATAGTCTTAGAGGACGGTGACTTCCCTGAGTGCGGCGAAGGAATCACCTTTGTCAAAGTCTCATCCTCCCGCCACGCTTTGGCCATTATAGCAGCGAACTACTATGACAACCCGTCCAGGAAGCTGTCCTTGGTGGGAATAACCGGCACCAATGGAAAGACGACCACTGTCACACTCCTGTACCACCTGTTCATGGAGCAAGGCTACAATTGCGGTTTGCTTTCAACAATAGCCAATTATGTCGGGACAAGGCGCTTTGAGACCGCCAATACGACGGCTGACCCGTTGGTCATCAACTCCCTGATGGCAGAGATGGTGGAAGCCGGATGCGAGTATTGCTTCATGGAGGTCAGCTCAATCGGAGTGGAGCAGGAAAGGGTCGCCGGGCTGGACTTCAAAGTTGGCATATTCTCAAACCTCACCCACGACCACCTGGACTACCACGGCACATTCGCCGAATACCTCCGTTGCAAGAAACTCTTTTTCGACAATCTCAGCGCCGGAGCGACAGCGATAATTAACGTTGACGACAAACACGGTGAGGTGATGGTCCAGAATACCAAGGCGAAAGTTGTGACTTTCTCCTGCAGGGGCATCGCTGACCACACATGCCGGGTTCTCGAGGAGAGTTTCGAGGGCATGCTCTTGAAAATTGATGGACGTGAGGCATGGACAAGGCTTGTTGGAAAACACAACGCCAGTAATATCCTAGCCATCTACAGCGCAGCCATGGCGCTCGGAGCTGATCCGGAGGAGACCCTGGTGGCGATCAGCAAGCTTGAACCCGCACCTGGAAGACTGGAAGTGATGAGAGGACCAAGGAATATATCCGTGGTGATAGACTATGCCCACACTCCTGACGCATTGGACAATGTCCTTAAGACCCTCAGGGAAATCGACAAGGGAAAGGAACTCGTCTGCCTGTTCGGCTGCGGAGGCGACCGTGACAGGACAAAGAGACCCGAGATGGCCAAGGTGGCTGAAGGATATTCGGACAGGATTATCGTCACCTCTGACAACTCCCGCACAGAGAGGACGGAAGATATCCTTGAGGAGATTAAAGCCGGATTCGGCATTGAAGGGTTATCCAAGGCAATATTCATCCCGGACAGGAAGGAGGCGATACGCGCCGCCATCATGTTCGCTTCCGAAGGAGCGATAGTGCTGCTCGCAGGCAAGGGTCACGAGACATATCAAATCATAGGGACAGAGAAGCGTCATTTTGACGAGAGAGAAATTGTCTCAGAGGTGTTCAAACAAATGGAAATAATTGAAAAATAAGTAATTACTATGATATACCACCTTTTCCAATATCTCGAGAGATTCGACATTCCCGGACAGGGTCTTTTCAAATACCTGTCCTTCAGGGCTATGTTGACAAGTGTGACCGCCATGTTGATCGCTTTCTTCATCGGCCGCAGGATCATCTCATGGCTTCAGCGCAAACAGATCGGAGAGACGATCAGGGATCTTGGACTTGAGGGGCAGATGCAGAAGAAGGGCACTCCCACGATGGGTGGTATCATCATCATCATTTCCATCGTGGTCCCGGCCTTGCTGTTCTGCGACTTGACCAACGTGTATCTCCAACTCCTGCTTTTCACCACCCTATGGTGCGGCGCTCTCGGTTTCGCTGATGATTACATCAAGGTTTTCAAGCACAATAAAGAGGGTCTGCACCCGAAAGTAAAGCTTCTTGCGCAGCTTATCCTCGGACTTGTGGTAGGAATGACTGTCTGGCTCAGCAACGATATAGTTATCAGGGAGAAAGTGCCTGTGAAAGCAGGTATAGACAATGTCGTGGAGAGAGGTGACAGGACCGCCCTTGACGTGGACTCTGAGACTCTCGTGGCTGAGGATACGGGGTGGAAGATGGAGAATGTTGTCAAGAGCACCAAGACCACCATTCCGTTCGTGAAGGACAACGAATTCGACTACAAGTGGCTCTCCCCCTTCAAAGGCAGGTGGGGATGGTATTGCAAATGGGCTATTTACGTGCTCATGATCGTGATAGTCATCACCGCTTGTTCCAACGGTACCAACCTGACAGATGGAATGGATGGCCTCGCCGCGGGGACAAGCGCCATCGTGGGAGTGGTGCTTGGTGTACTCGCTTGGGTAGGAGGCAACTTGGTCAACTCCGATTACTTGAACATCATGTACATCCCCGGGAGCGGAGAGATAGCTATTTTCATGTCAGCCTTCGTCGGCGCCCTGATGGGATTCCTGTGGTTCAACTCTTACCCCGCCCAAGTGTTCATGGGAGACACGGGAAGCCTCACTATCGGAGGAATCATAGGAGTCAGCGCCGTGCTTATGCGCAAGGAGCTCCTCCTCCCCATCCTTTGCGGGATTTTCCTAGTGGAGTCGCTCTCGGTCATCATGCAAAGGTATTACTTCAAGTACACTAAAAAGAAATACGGTGAGGGACACAGGATATTCAAGATGACCCCACTCCATCACCACTACCAGAAAGAGGGCATCCCGGCCTTGATACAAAAGCCGGTGCACGCCATTCCGGAGGCTAAGATTGTGGCCAGGTTCTGGCTGATCGGGATCATCCTTGCGGTCGCTACCCTGGCATTGCTGAAAATCAGATAATAAAGGAGAATAAAAGATATATGAGCAGGATTGTAGTTTTGGGAGGTGGCGAGAGCGGCGTCGGAGCCGCTGTACTCGCGAAAGTTAAAGGATTTGATGTGTTTCTCTCGGATAACGGGGAGATCGCCGGGCATTATGCGGATGACCTGCGGAAATGGGACATTCCTTTTGAGCAGGGAGGCCATACGGAGGATCTGATCCTCAACGCTGACGAGGTGATAAAGAGCCCCGGAATACCCAGCACTGTCCCTATGATCCAGAAACTGGAGGCGCAAGGCACGCCTATCGTCTCGGAGATTGAGTTCGCCGGGAGATATGACACTGCCAAGAAGATATGCATCACCGGAAGTAACGGTAAGACGACGACAACGTCCCTTATCTATTACCTCCTCCAGAACGCCGGCCTGAACGTTGGCCTGGGAGGCAATATCGGCAAGAGCTACGCCTATCAGGTAGCGACCGAGCATTTTGATTATTCTGTCCTGGAAATCAGCAGCTTCCAACTAGACAACTGCTATGAGTTCCATCCTGACATCGCCATTATCACCAATATCACGCCCGACCATCTTGACAGATATGGCTACCAGTTGGAGAACTACGTGAAGGCCAAATTCAGGATCACCCGGAACCTCAGCCCGGAGGACTGCTTCATCTTTGACTCCGACGACGAGATCACCATAGATCATCTCAACAAGATTATCCTCTCCGCCAAGCGTCTACCCTTCACTCAGAAGACAGAGGTCGAACAGGGAGCGTTCCTTAAAGACGACAAGATCGTCGTCAGATACGAGGAAGAGGAATGCGACATATTCCTAAAGGAACTCGCCCTCGGAGGAAAGCACAACATCTACAACTCTATGGCCGCCGCTCTAGCGGCGAAAGCCTCCGGAATCGACAATAAGACCATCCGGGAGTCTCTCGCCACCTTCCAACCAGTGGAACACAGGCTTGAGCCGGTCTTGAGCATCAAGGACGTGCTGTACATCAATGACTCTAAAGCGACGAACGTGGATGCCGCATGGTACGCTCTAGAGTGCCAGAGCAAGCCTGTGGTCTGGATAGTCGGAGGCAAGGACAAAGGCAATGATTACGAGGTACTTAAACCTTTGGTGAAGGACAAGGTCAAGGCTATAGTCTGCCTCGGAGTGGACAACACGAAAATCAAGGAGGCCTTCGGCGGCATAGTCGGTGACGGGAAACTTGTCGAGACACGCTCAGCCGCTGACGCCGTGAAGGAAGCCAGCAAATTCGCCGAGGCCGGAGACGTGGTGCTCCTGAGCCCCTGCTGCGCCAGTTTCGACCTGTTCACAAGCTATGAGGACAGGGGACGGAAGTTCAAAGAGGCTGTAAGGATGCTTTAGAATACAAGGAATATGGCTGAAGAGAAGAGAAAAACCACTTTCTGGAACTTCTTCGATAACCTCGAGGGAGATAAGGTCGTGTGGATGATCGCCTTGATGTTGATGCTGATCTCCATCGTGGCCATCTTCTCCTCAACCTCCCAGCTGGCCATATCGCAGAACACCTCCAGAATGGCCATAGTCACCGAGCAGATAAAAATTTCCCTCTTGGGACTGGTGTTCATAATAATATGCTACAACATCAGGAGCATCGGGTTCTTCAGAGTATTCTCACAACTAGGCTATCTGGTCTCAATATTCTTCCTGATGATTCTGGCGACCCATAAGTCTGTCGGCCCCATTAAGCCGATAATGGTTAACAGCGCCTGGAGAATCGTCCAGGTCGGAGGATTCCAGCTCCATGTGTTCGAGGTTGTCAAAGTGGCGATGGTGATGTACCTGGCATGGGCGGTGAATGCCTATCGGAACGATAAATTCATGATAGCCAACCTTTTGGCCAAGAAATACTCATTTTGGGGAAAGCCACTGGTTAAGAAGATAACTTACATCTATATACCTATCTTCACCGTTTGCCTCGGAATAATGGTCGGAAGTCTCTCCAGTACCCTGTTCATTGGAGGAATCATGTTCATCACGATTCTGATTGGAGGGATCAGTGTCAAAGAGCTCGTGGTACCAGGCCTTGTCGCCGTCGGGTTGCTTATAGGCTGTGTGGGTATAAATGCCGCTTCAGACAAACCGAGTGACCAGAAACCATTCCCTCACCTCGAGTCAGCCATCAACAGGTTGTCTACGGACAGCACCGAGAAGCGTATGGAGGCCATACGCACGGCACCTCGCAACAGCAGCGAATTCCAGGAAGCGCTTGACAAGCTCAAGCAGCCTTTCAGCGCCAAGATAGCTATCCACGAAGGCGGCCTAGTCGGTAAAGGCCCCGGCAGGAGCACTCAGAGGTATGTCGTCCCCATCATGTTCGAGGACTACATGTTCAGCTTCATTGTCGAGGAATACGGATTGCTTGGAGGTATACTAGTCATCATACTATATATCAGCTTACTCGCCAGAGGATCCATAATCGCCCGCAACTGCGACAATCACTTCGCCAAGACAGCGGTTGCCGGACTGGTAATCCTGATCACCGGCCAAGCTATGATGCATATCATGATCAACTGCGACATGGGTCCTTTGACCGGACAGACATTGCCTCTTGTCAGTCATGGGAACTCATCGTTCCTGATGTTCAGCATCGCTTTCGGTATCATACTGTCTATCAGCAAGATGGCTAGAAGAAAAATCGCCAGGGAGGCTGCCAAAGCAGCCCCTTTGGTGGAACATGAGGAAGTAAACGAGATCGAGAGCGGCTTGAATGACTTGGATGCCCTTGAATCAGAGCTGCCAATTCACGACAACGACATTCCCGATTACGGAATAGATGACCACAACAATGAATAGGAGGAAACCGTAATGAATGAACCTTTGAGAGTGATAATAAGTGGAGGTGGTACCGGAGGACACATATTCCCGGCTGTCTCCATCGCGAACAAGCTTAAAGAGATCAATCCCCAAACGGAGATCCTCTTCGTCGGAGCCAAAGGAAAGATGGAAATGGAGAAGGTTCCGGCCGCGGGATACAAGATAATTGGGCTGCCAATTACGGGACTCCAAAGGCAATTGACTGTGAAGAACATCTTGAATGACATCAGCGTGCCTTTCAGGGTATTGTCCAGCATACGCAAGGCCCGCCACCTTATTAAAGAATTCAAGCCCCAAGTTGCTATAGGAGTGGGTGGATATGCCAGCGCTCCCCTTCTGATGGCCGCCACGAGAATGGGAATCCCGTCTTTGATACAGGAACAGAACGGTTTCGCCGGTCTCACCAACAAGAAACTCGGGGACAAGGTACAGAGCATATGTGTCGCCTACGAGGGAATGGAGCGTTTCTTTCCCAAGGACAAGATAGTCATGACCGGGAATCCTATCAGGAGCGTGTTTGTGCCCTGCACCCTGGAAATGAAAGAGGCTGGAGTCAAGGAATACGGCCTGGATCCATCTAAAAAGCACATATTCATTGTCGGAGGAAGCCTTGGAAGCGCCAAGTTCAATTCTTGTGTCCGGCATTGGATCAGCGAGGGTTGCCCTGGTGCTGAGGGAGTCGATGTTCTCTGGCAATGCGGCAAATATTATAAGCCGGAGATAGATAAATTCATGGAGGAGGAGCTGAAGAAGAACCCTGATTTGGCCTCCAAGGTCAAATATTCCGACTTCATCGTAAGAATGGATCTCGCCTACGCCGCGGCGGACGTCGTTATCTCAAGGTCTGGAGCCAGCAGTGTATCAGAGCTTTGCGCGGCTCATAAGGCGGTGATATTCGTGCCCTCCCCCAATGTCGCGGAGGATCACCAGACCCACAATGCCATGGCTTTGGTACGCAAAGACGCCGCGATGATAGTCAAGGATGCCGATGCTATAGAAAAGATGATTCCCACGGCTCTCGAGCTCCTGAAAGATACTGAGAAGATCAAGACTCTTGAGGATAACGCAGGTAAAATGGCGCTGCCGGATGCGGCGACAAAGATCGCTGAGGAAGTCTACAAGCTTGTATAAGAGGTTATGTCAGAGTATTCAAAGATATATTTCATCGGGATAGGCGGCATCGGCATGAGCGCCATAGCCAGGTATTATAAAATCAAAGGCTACCCTGTCGCCGGATACGACCGAACCCCTTCGGATCTTACCCGCCAGCTGGAGGAAGAAGGGATACACGTCCATTATACCGATGACCCGGATTATATCCCTAAAGACGTCGCTTCCACGCTAGTGGTTTACACCCCGGCGGTTCCAGACGATCTCGGGGAGATGGTATACGTCAGGGAGCATGGGTACACCCTGGTGAAACGTTCAAGAATGCTTGGCGAGCTGTCTTCAGGACAGACCTGCCTGGCGGTTGCCGGGACTCATGGGAAAACCACCACCAGCACCCTCATAGCGCACATTATCACGAAATCCGGCTCCGGCTGCTCAGCCTTCCTCGGAGGTATATCAAAGAACTACGGGACGAACCTCCTGGTTAACCAGACGCCCGTATTCGTGGCTGAGGCCGATGAATATGACCGTTCATTCCTGCAACTTCATCCTGCTGTCGCCGTAATCACGGCGATGGACGCCGACCATCTCGACATATACGGGACTCACAAGGAATACTGCAAAGCCTTCAAGACTTTCGCTTCGCAGGTATCCCGCTGCGTCATCATAAAGAAAGGTCTGGATATCACCCCAGCGGATACTGACGCCAGGATAATGACCTACAGCTACAATGACACCTCCGCTGATTTTCATGCGGTGGATGCCAGACCTGATGAACTCGGTCACTATATATTCGACCTTGTCTATCCGGGAGGTGTCATAAAAGATGTCAGATGCGGTGTACCCGGATGGGTCAATGTGGAGAACAGTGTCGCGGCGGCTGCTGTGTGTCTGACGCAGGGACTTCCAGCCGAGCGTGTCAAAGCGTCAATCGGCAATTTCGCTGGAGTGATGAGAAGGCTGGATGTCCATGTGGCCAGTCCTTCTCTCACATACATTGACGACTATGCCCATCACCCTAGAGAACTCGCCAGCGCGATTTCCTCCATCAGGATGATGTATCCCGGCAGAAAGCTTACAGCGATTTTCCAGCCGCACCTGTTCACTCGGACAAGAGACTTCGCCAGAGAATTCGCTGAGGCTCTCAGTGCGGTGGACAAACTCATATTACTTGACATATACCCGGCAAGGGAGGAACCTATCCCTGGAGTTACTTCAGAGATTATTTTCAAGGATGTCACTGCCCCGGAGAAGGTTCTTCTCAGGAAAGAGGTGTTGATGGATTATTTGGCCAAGGAGCCTGTGGATGTTCTCGCCACCTTTGGAGCCGGCAACATAGACAGATTTATTGAGCCCATCACAAAGGCGCTTGAAGAAAGACTTGGGAAATGAAGAAAGGACTTAAGATAGCCATCATCGTCGCGGCAGCCTGACTGCTCGCCTTCGCCATCCTGGTGATATTCGGGATGAACGGAGAAAGGAAGCGTCAGCTGACCTGCGGCGGAGTCAATGTGGTGTTCGCTGATGGTTACAACTTCGGGACTTCGGAGGACATCGAAGGCTATCTGTCCCAAGAATATGGAGCATATATAGGACAGCGGCTGGATAGTGTCGACTTGGCCAAAGTCGAGAGGATACCGGACAACAAAAGCGCCATCTTGAAAACCGAGGCATACACCACTCCGGACGGGATGTTGAACGTGAAGGTATTCCAAAGGGAGCCGGTAATAAGGTTCCAGAAAGGTGGAAACGGATTCTACGCCGACGAGAAAGGCTTCCTGTTCCCGCTCCAGAGCAACTACACATCTCAAGTCCCGATTATAGACGGCGACGTGCCCCTGACATTCGAGAGCGGGTACAAAGGCGAGCCTGTGACCCAAAAAGAGAAGGATTGGCTTAGGAACATCATCTCCTTGACCAACTACATGAAGAATTCCAAGACATGGTCTGAGAATATCAGCCAGATCTCTGTGAGACCTGGCGGGGACCTGGTGATGATCCCGAGGCAAGGAAAGGAGACATTCATTTTCGGGCAACCGGACGGTTTTGAGGAGAAGTTCTCCAAGACGGGGAAATACTATACCACCATTCTCCCGGAGAAGGGGGAAGGATATTACTCTACGGTCAATTTGAAGTATAACGGTCAGATAATCTGCAGGAAATAATATCAATATGGAAGAAAGACACATAGCGTCAGTCGACTTGGGCACCTCGAAACTGGCAGTCTGCGTCGCCAGGATCCTGGGCCAGGATGTACAAGTGATTTACTACAGGGAAACGCCCTCGCAAGGAATCC
>JAFROA010000355.1 GCA_017429885.1 Bacteroidales bacterium
GTTAATCAGGGTGAGCCACTCCTTGATGGCTTTGTCCCATTCGAACTTGTACGCATACTCGGCTCCCCTGTTCCATGCGGCTTCCGATCCTTCGTAATAGATCACTTGGAAATAATCCTGCTTCCAATTGGACAGGAAAGAGTTGGCGGCCAAAGAGCCAGCCTTGTCGGCGATAGCGGGAATAGCTTTCATCGAGCGGACAGCTATGTTATCCTTGCCGGTGTTCCCGTCGCTATAAACCTCTGTGGACAGTGTCTTGCTACCGTTGAAACCGAGGACCCTATCCTCTTTGTTCATCGAGTCGTACACATAGACCTTTGTCGAGAAAGGAATGGCCACATTGGAAATGTAGGTCGAGTCAGGCGATCTTCTCCTTCCTGACAACTTAAGCGGCTCTCCCACTTCGGGAGCACCTAACTCAGGAAGATCGAAAAGGAAGACCACGTCCTTCCCGGATTCCATGACCAAGTGGACAAGAGTGTCCTTAGCGGAATAATCAGAACCTTTCTCATATTCCATCTTGAAGAGCCCGATCTCCTGGTGACCACCGAAATAATCTTCCTCCAGACGTGAGGCGAATCCATTAGCTATCGAGGCGTTGAACTGGTTGACCCTGGACTCGTCGCCCGTGAGATAGACGACAGCCATTGATTTTCCAGCGAGGTTCAGACCCGATTTCGAAGGGGTCCTCATCTCCGGCCTAATGACGAACGCCTGAGGGGCGCAAGACGCGAGCGCCAGCAATACTGACACGAGCGTTATTCCTCTGAAAAATGAAGTCTTATCCATATGATTATCTTTTTACCGGCTCAGCGATGAGGTCATACTCATCGGCGCCGGTAATCTTCACATCAATAAACTTGCCGCAAAGCTCTTCCGGAGTCTTTTCGCCGAAAAATTCCGCGTCATAACGGACAACAATCTCGCCGTCAACGTCCGGACTCTCCAATGAACTCCTGCAAACGAGCACCCCGTCGGAATAATCATCGACAAGCACTCTCTCCACAGTGGCGACACGAGACTGGTTGAAAGCCATGGAGATGTCACGCTGGACACTCATGAGCTCGGCTAGTCTTTCTCGCTTTTCTTTCTTGGAGATACGGTCGCGGTAATTTGCCGCGCCGAAGGTGCCTTCCTCTTCTGAATACATGAAAGCTCCGAGCCTTTCAAAACGAGCCTCACGCACAAAATCAAGTAACTCGGCGAAATCCTTCTTCCCTTCCCCGGGATGGCCTACGATCATGGTTGTCCTAAGGGCAACGCCAGGTATCTTCTCGCGCATCTTGCGGACAAGTTCCCTTGTCCAAGCACCGTCGACCTGCCTCCGCATTTTGAACAGCACCTTGTCGGAAATATGCTGGAGCGGGATGTCGAGATACTTGCAGACCTTCGGATTGGAGGCCATCTCTTCCAAGACATCCTCCGGGAAGTCTGCCGGATAGGAATAATGGATCCTAATCCATTCAATTCCATTGACTTCCGACAACCTTCGTATCAACTCGGCAAGCGTCCGCTTACGATACAGGTCCAGTCCATAGAACGTGGTGTCCTGGGCGATCAAGATAAGCTCCTTGACCCCACCCTTGGCCAAAAGCTCAGCCTCCTTGACAAGATCCTCCATAGGAACGGACTTGTGAGGTCCCCTTATCAAGGGTATGGCGCAATAGGCGCAACGTCGGTCACAGCCCTCAGAAATCTTGAGATAAGCGTAGGCGTGGGAATCAGTCCTGTATCTTCCTGTATCCCCTTCCAAATGTCCTCCGAGTGACTTTATCAATGGACTTTGGTCACGGGCTCCAAACCAGCCATCCACCTCGGGAATCAAATCTGGGAGCTGTCCCA
>JAFROA010000356.1 GCA_017429885.1 Bacteroidales bacterium
ACACAATGAACATCAACGAGAAATTCGTAATCACGATCAGCCGCGAAGTCGGCACAGGTGGAAGGACTATAGGACGCGAACTTGCCAAGAGGCTTGGTGTACGCTACTGCGACAAAGAGTTGATAAAGAAGCTTAAAGAGATGTTCGGCCTGAACGAGGCCGAGATCGAGAGGATCAAGGGGAAGAAACAGAATTGGCTCGAGGACCTGTTCTCCAGGATAACCCCTGAGTTCGGTTCGGAGATGTTCATTCCCAAGGGTGCCGAGTATGCCCCGGATGTGACATCCAATGAGATATTCAATTACGAGAGCCAGATTCTGACATCTCTCGCCGAGGAGTCATCATGTGTGATCGCCGGCCGCTCCTGTTTCTTCGTGCTGAAAGACCATCCCAACAAGTTTGACGTGTTCATCCACGCCTCAAAGGAAAACAGGATCGCCAGGGTCATGCGTAGACAGCAACTGTCTGAGAAAGAAGCGGAGGAGGTGATTGACTATGTAGACAAGGCACGTGAGAACTACATCAAGCAATACGCTTCCACGAGCCGCTATGATCTCCGCAATTATGACCTTGTCCTGAACATGGATTATCTCTCCGTGGAAGAGGCGGTCGAGGTCATTCTCAAAGCTATCGGGGAATAGCTATCTCACTTCTATAAGGTCTGCCCAGGACGTAGTGTAAAGACCTGAGCGGAATTCCCGCCTTATGCCGTCGGCATAGTGGCCGGAACGTTGTGTCCCGAGGCGGAGAAGATTCTCTCCGGAGGTGTTCACCTTGTCCATGACCTCAGAGATTTTGTCATTCCGTTCCCTAGCCTGACCGTCAAAACCGAACAGGACCTGCTGGATCGAGTCAGAATCCACGATGTCCGTGACAACCACCCCCGCTTTCTTATACTCGTAACCAGGTTTATAAACATAGCGGAGTGCCTTGAGCGCAGCCCTTATAATCTCTGAGGCGCTATTGGCTGGCACGTCAAGATTAACCGTGGCCGTCGGGTAATATTGGTCAAGATCCTCACGGAAACGATTGGTGTATAGGAATATACCGACAGTCCCGGCGGCAGTGCCCTCTTTGCGGAGTTTCTCAGCGCACTTACCGGCGAAATCCGAGACTCGCAATACCAACTCATCAATATCAGAGATATTGTTGGCGAATGATCTTGAGGTGCAGATGGACTTCCTTTTCTCTATTTTTTCCTCCTCGACCATGCGTATTCCCTGAAGCTCGGACCATGTCCGGACCCCGATGACACCCATACGATCCCGTACCCAAGAGACAGGTCTCTGGACAAAGTCGAGAGCGGACTTGATCCCTGCCGCCTCAAGCTTCGGAGCACCTCTCCAGCCCACTCCCCAGACATCGTCTATAGGGGTGAGAGACAACGCCTTACGCATCTTCTCGTCAGTGTCTATCACACATACCCCCCTATAGCCTTTGTACTTTTTCGCGAAATGGTTAGCCACCTTGCTGAGTGTCTTCGTCGAGGCTATCCCTATACTTACCGGTAGTCCCGTCCAGCGACGGATCCGCCTGATAAGGTCACGGCATATTCCCGGAAGATCCTCGTCCCGCACCCCATCCATGTTCATGAAAGCCTCATCAATTGAATATACCTCAAGCTTCGGGGCAACCTCTGAAAGCAGGGACATAACTCTAGCTGAGAGGTCGCCATAAAGGGTGTAATTGGATGACCTGACAACGAGTTTACCCTGATCGACGAGATACTTCACCTTGAAGAACGGAGTCCCCATCTTTATGCCCATCGCCTTGCTCTCGTTGCTGCGGGCCACCACGCATCCGTCATTGTTGGAAAGGACCACAACCGGGCGTCCCTCCAGTTCCGGCTGGAAGGCCCTCTC
>JAFROA010000357.1 GCA_017429885.1 Bacteroidales bacterium
TAAATATAAAATAGCAATAAAAACTATACCAGAGGCTAGTTAAATGGTTTTATCGTGTTCGCAGTCGCATTAATAGTTACACGGGGAAACGGACTGTTCTCCACAATCCGATCACTCCGACACCGCCCGGACAGTCAAGCCATAAAACCTGAAATCAGGCCCCAGGTCAACAATCTTCTCCCTTGTCTTCGGATTCTTGATGAAGCCGAGATCATACGCCCCGTCGCTATTCTCATAGCTCAATGATGAGGACCAATAGTAACCACCGACTTCCTTCGCCGAGGGCCTGGAGCCATCAAAACCTCCCGCGGCGGGAAGGAATATGCTATTACCGACATAGCCCCTAACCCTGCTGGTGATCTTAAACCCGGTGACGCCATTCACAACCGTCCATCTCCACCTGTATTTGCTGTTTTTTATCAAACGGCTCCATTCCTGAGCTGTAGGGGTCCTCCAGGAGCCTCCCCAGTTGACAGAGGCCGCGTCGTCTTCCCTCGACAGAATGCTCAATTCATCTCCCACGAACTCAAAGTCGGTGGAGTCAGTCGACGATCTCCTGTACCAAGCTCCTTCCGTCATTCCATCTTTTATCGTGTATTTCACTATGGAATTCCATTCCCCTTTCCCTTCCGCCATCCATTTGTAGGTCTCCCATCTGTAATCATTCTTCACGGAGACCTCGCCCCAAGAATAATAGTCGCCGGATTCTTCCGGACGACTCGCGCCGACATTGCAGGTGGCCCATTTGAGACCATCTCCCAACTCGACATACTCGTGTCCGTTAATCTCTCTTTGACTATCCGGGGCGATCCTGTCGGGATACCCTATCCTGCCGGGATACCCTATCCCGGCAAACGCCAATCCCGCGAACAAGAATAAAAGATGTCTAGTCATACACGTTATCTTTTTTTAACCGAAAGCGCGACATTCAATCAAAACTTAATACCGGCCGAATACAGCTTTGGCACTTCTTCTTCCAAATCAAGGCCGTAAAAGGTGTTGGTGTCAAAATCGAAGGATGGATAAACCAATTCCCGATCCATCACGACTCTCTTTCTCATCTTTCCGTTCCAATCGAGGAAATGATACTCGTCGACTCCGTACTGCGCGACTATCCAATCATCGTTGAACGCGACGACTCTTCTGTAAAAGACAGGAGAATCGAATTTGTCATTAACTCCTTCCAGAGGAAGCGATAACTCCTCCAACACATTACCCCCAGCGTCGAAAATGATGATCCGGTTGTGGAACGCGTAGAGAACGGCGAACTTGGAGCCGTCCGGCCGTACCGCAGGAGTGCTGGTCCTTAATATGACATTGGATGACTCCTCGACATTGTCTTTCCATTCGGGGGTTTGGCACATCAGGGTAATATCGCCGGTTTTGGGATCGATGTAATGATAGTCGAACCCGGCCCACTCTTTTGAGAACTCACGGTAAAGGGAAGAGTTATAGATAAAGCCCTCGCCGAGGGGCAGAACCATCCCTGTCGGTGATATTTTAAACGGAATATCAACGACTTCCGCCATGGAAAGGGTATCCCTCTCAAACACGAACCTCTTCATTGTCCCATCGCCCGAATCCAGTATTTGGAAACCATCCTTAGTCGGGACAACTCCATGGTAAGGATTAATTACCTCACCCGGGCCGCGGCCTCGGGATGTGGTCCGATAATACTTCCCGTCAAAAGGAAGATCGAATATCAGGAACGGATGCTCAACCTTATCCTCGTACACAATCAAGTGTCCATCCGCGACTGACATAGCCCTTGGAGCAAGAAGATCGCTGATCTCTCCTTCAAGAGACAGTTGGACGTTTTCCGCCTCCGGAACCCTTATGACTTTAATCGAATCCCCACCACATGATGAGAGCATGAACACAACAACCGGGACAAGAAATAATAGAATCTTTTTCATAAAGTAAATATTGTTATGGGATTCTTGGATGGTAATACATCGTATTTATAATCATGATAAAGACAAATTTACTACTTTTTTACTACTTTTGCTAATAAGATTATCATGTATCATGAGATTTCCCAGATATATTGAACTATCTTTATTTACCATTATTCTTTTTTCTATCTCCTGTTATAAGAATAATGATCGTATTTGCATGCAAGATGATTCCTCGGTAGTCCTGATTTTCGAGAACGCTCCTGATCAAACCACTACTGACAGGTTTACCGGGAAAAAGAGTTTTTTAGGATATGAAACGGTATCATATCTGGACACTTCCGGAGCATATAGAGAGTTCTCTCCCAGAAGATACGGAAGAGACACATTAAGCATACCGACATATAACGGATATGCTGAGATTCTACATATGTACCAAGCCACTGAAAAGATATTTGTCCTTCTAAAAGGAGGGGACACTGTCCTCGTGACTTATGATCAGCGCTTACGTCCATGCTTCAATAGTTTGGTATCATCACTAAACACTTCCTTGTATAATCCCGTTGATCAGCAGTATACTATCCATAACAATGGTTTTTCTATCAAAACTATATTAAGTGATCCATATTTCATCAGTGCATACAGGTATTTAAAATCGCCTCAACTTCAGAAGCAGTATAAGGGTTTGTCTGAGGGAGTTAAGAAATATGCCGTAGACCTTGACTCCCTGTCAAATGTGTTTGATTGTTATAAGCCGATAATACTAAACAGATTAGACACCATTTCCTCAATATCGGAGATATATGGCAATTACTATAAGAGGATGTTGTTGGGGATAGGAGATTATTCACCACAGGAAGTTGTCTCTTCTGACAGCCTGATGCATTACATCTCTTCTTATGTGATCGCGCAAGACTATCATAAGAGGAACAATTCGACAGACACTTTTGAGGCTGCCGCTAATGACACGTCAATGGCGCCTATCGCCAGGCGCGAGGTTCTGAAAAGAGCGTTAACCACTATCCAAAATGGAGAATATGGGTGGCATCCATATAATCAAAAAACAATTGAGTATTATTCAAAACGCTACACTGAAATAACCAAGGATACCCTGAATAACAAGGCTTCTGACAGTATACCAGAAGTCGCTGGTTCTTATGATTATGATCTGATCCTTGAAGATGCCGATGGAACAAGAACTGACTTTTCTTCTGTTCTGCACAATAATGAAGGAAAGATAGTCTATGTGGATTTTTGGGCATCCTGGTGTGGGCCATGTCGTACCCAAACCCCATACTCAAAGAAACTGATGGAACAATTCTCTCAAGAAGATATAGCTTTTGTGTTCATAAGTACCGATTCTGACAAGAAGGCCTGGCTGAAGGCTATTCAAGAAGAAGGGATAAAGGAATCGTCTTACAGAATTCTCAATCCAGACTCTAAGTTTTTGCAAGATATCAATTTGAGATATATCCCGCGATATTTGTTCTTTAGTCGTGATGGCCATCTACTGAATGCAGATGCGCCAAGGCCATCAACCGATGATATCGGTAGTTTGATGACTAGGTTGTTGAAAGAGTGATAACTGAAACCACACAACTCTATATGAAACGGTCTTATTTAGGCATTTGTCTTTTCTTGTTATTCTTCGCTTGCTCTTGTAAAAAGAATAGCAACAGCCTTTCATATGACACATTTGATTCATTACCAACCGTTTCGCTTGAAGATGTATTCGAACCCATCACTTTTATTCCCCTTCAGAGTAATGATTCTTCAATCATTTCTAATATCCTAAAAATCTGCATGTCTGAGGATTCGTTTTATATCCTTTCTGTCAACCCCTTCAAAATCAGCAAATTTGATCGTGCCGGGAACTTCATTTCAAATATTGCCCGAGAAGGACGGGCTGAAGGAGAGTATCTGGTAATATCTGACATTAATTAGTCAAGCCTGCTAAAGCCCCTCTACGCGACCACCGCGAGAGCCGGGTATCGGCAGGCACTGTTGTTTTCGTTTCCAAATAACGCATTCTCGAGGCGTCCGAGCAGCGTCTTCAACCAGGAGA
>JAFROA010000358.1 GCA_017429885.1 Bacteroidales bacterium
CTGTTTAAAACTTGATAGTTTAGTTTATTGCCCTGATTCTTCTGGATAGGTCTTTCCAACCAGGGGCGTTCTTATACAGAGTCACAGACTCTTTTGGGACATATATCATAACATCCTGGACATGAGAAAGGAAATTATCACCCACCTCAGGAGGAGTGGTGGCATAACACCAGAAAGATCTCAATTTGTCACAATTAGCAAAAGCCCATCCCTCTATCTCTCGAACAGATGCAGGGATCTCAATAGAAGTCAATGAATAACAACCTAAAAAGGCATTACTCTTAATTTCAGAAACCGACTCCGGAATCTTAATGGAAACCAAACGATTGAACCCCTGGAAACACATGGCGGGGATAACCTTGACACCGGTAAAATACGAGAACTCGTCAAAGGACACCAAAGAATTGTCCAACTTAATATCACTCAATGATTTAATAGAGGCTAAATCCTCTGAAGTAATACTCTCTTCCACATCTTTCCCTAAATGTTTTTTGAAATATGCCCTAAGTGACTCATCGGCAAAATAAACCTCGCTATTATTGCCCGAAAGCTCTGCATCCGTTTCTTCAAATGATCCGGGATCACCCTCGGGATAATCAAGAGTGAACAGATTCATTATCGTTTCTTCTGGAAGATCCGCAGCAGAAGGTTTCCGCATAGAAATATCCTTAAGGGACAAGGCATCAACCAATCCGAAAGGAGGTCTGCAGAGCGAAAAACCGGCATTTGTCTCACGGTAGAGTTTGTACAGCCTGTCAGCTTCTTGATCATCGATATCTACTCCGAAGCCATATCGATAACATGCGGACGCATATTCATAGACCTTACTCTTAAGGTCACTTGGAAGAGTGTTGAAACTCTCGTTATCAATAGCGCCTTTAAGTAAACGGCAGGCTTCAAGTGTGTTCTTAAGTGGAGAAGGTGGCGCACCAGCATAGAGCGCCACACCTAGAATCGCTTGAGAAAAGACGAACCCTTCGGCAGCAGACTCCCGGAACAGTCTTAAAGCCTCTCCTTCATCCTTAGGAGTTCCTACGCCCTCGTTTTTATAACAAGCCAGCAAATACTTGGCTCTCGGACTATAACCGATTACCCGAGAGTAAAGCTCTACCGCTTTACTTTGGTTTTGTCCGACCCCGATCCCGATTCTGTAACAATCAGCCAGACCTTCAATACCTGCAAGATTTCCAGCTGAGGCCGCCCTCTCATATAGACTAAATGCCTCGTTCTCGTTTCTTTCCACCCCCAATCCATGACTATTCATTGACGCGAGAAGACTCATGGCTAATGAAATCCCAGACTCGCTAGCGTTTCTCAAGAAGCCATAGTCATTCTCAGACAGATTTCTTTGCGTGATTTCTCCTAAATCAAGAATCGCTTTAGCCAAAGGTACTCCTGACTCAGCCGCCTTATTGAGCAATTCCTCAGATTTTGATCCGTCCCTTACTACACCAAACTCTTCAGAGCCAGTGGCATATAGTCTCGAATAGAATAACAATGCAATAGGGTATTGCCTCCGGAATGCCTCAAAGATTAAGGATCGTCTCGTTTCAGAGGTAGTAATACAATGGGAGATTACCCAATAACCGAGGCCATCACCACCGAGTGCCACGGCAAGACCAGCCCAATTTATAGCCTCTTGCCAATCCATTTCAGTACCAATGCCCTTATAAAAGTGATAGGACAATAAAGCACATCCCTTGGCGCTCCCTTTTTCGGCTGACTTCTTCGCCCATAACAAAGCGTCTTTGCCATATTCTTCCTCACTTTGAATGTCCAGGGCAGCGGCCAGATTGGCCATAGCTGCAGGGTCTCCCCTTTTTGCCGCTCGCAACAGAACAGGATCCACATCTTGTCCCATTGCAAAAATGGGGAACAAGACTACGGCCACCGGCACAACGATTAGCTTTACCCAAAGCCCAACTCGTTTAATAGGTTTATTACCAAACGGGCTTCTGTACTCCGAATGTCTCATAAAATTGCTTTTCATCAAGTTTCCTGATAATATCTTTCCCCCTATTGTCTCCGTATTTAATGGCGAGCTGCGCATATTTATTCGCTTCTCGATAGCGAGCTTCTCTACTTGCAGCGGATGAAGAGAACATATAATTGGCATACTCATAGCAAGCCTTGCCATCTCCTGCATCGGCCTGTTTCTTTATCTCAGTCCAGTCGTTGGGTTTTGGTTGAGCTTGCGGCTCCGCAGGTTCAAGCACTGGAGATTTTTCAGGCACTGGAGATTTCGCATCAACTGTCACGCTGCATTCCGCTGTCTTGCGACCATCAACAGTCGTAACCGTGATCATCGTGATTCCCTCTGCTTTGGCAAACACATATCCCTTTGAGGACACAGTGGCAATTGAAGGATCAGAGGATTTCCATTTGACAGACTTGTCGCTTGCTCCAACAGGGTGAACAGTTGCGATCAGTTGTGTGCCTTTACCTTCCTCCAGAGACAGTTCTGTCTTGTTCAGAGTCACGC
>JAFROA010000359.1 GCA_017429885.1 Bacteroidales bacterium
ATAGAATGGAAACTCAACCACAGGCCTCGTAAGTCACTGGGTTACAGGACACCGTTGGAATAATGTAAACAATTATTTAACTTTGACTTTTGAAGTGTGTTGCACTTCTAAATTGAATTCACCCTTGAATAAGAATGTGCTTTCTCCTATTACTAAAATATGAGATTTAGGATTATTATAGTTTTATCATGTTTGCTGCTGACGATCCCATTGTCGTTGCCGGCCCAGCGCCCGATGACGCTTGAGGAGGCGATCGGCACTGCGAGGAGCCAGTCGGTCGCGGCCCTGCAGGCGAAGCACGCCTTCGTCTCGACCTACTGGGCTTACCGGTCCTACCAGGCCAGCCGGCTCCCGTCGCTTAACCTTTACGGCAACCTGATGAACTTCGACCGCTCCCTGACCCTGCTGCAGAGCTATGAGGACGGAACGTTCCGCTACGCCAACTCCTACAACCTCCAGAACAGCCTCGGCCTGTCCGTCGCCCAGAACGTGACCTTCACAGGCGGCCGCCTGTCGGTTTACTCTGACCTCCGTCGTATAGACCAGTTCGGGGCGTTCAAGAACCTGACATGGTACTCACAGCCGATAACGGTCAGCTACTACCAGCCCCTTTTCGCATATAACCAGTTCAAGTGGGACAAACTCATTGAGCCAAAAGAATATGAGAAAGGAAGGAGGACCTACATCGAGTCGATGGAGGATGTCAACATCAATGCCGTCGCGGCTTATTTCAACTTGATCGCCGCCACGAAGAGCCACGAGGCGTCTGTGACCAACTTCTCCAACACCCTGAAGATGCGCTCGGTGGCGGGCGAGAGACTGAAACTCGGCACGGTCACAAGGGACGAGTATCTCCAGCTTGAGCTCCGCGCGCTCAATGACAGCATCGCCATGGGCGAGAACCTGGTCAAGGTCAGGGAAGCGCAAATGGCTTTGAACTCGATCCTCGGCTACGACGAGTCGGTCGAGATAGAGCCTGTGATCGACGACGCCTTGCCGAATGTTGTGATGGATTACGACCTTGTGCTTGACAAGGCGCTGAACAATTCCTCGTTCAATCTCCAGAACGAGATCGACGAGCTCACCGCCTCGTCGGCGGTAGCCAAGGCCAAGGCCGACAGGGGGATCTCGATGAGCCTTAACGCCCGCTTCGGCCTTTCCCAGTCAGGGGCGGGGTTGCCGGACGTGTACCGGGATCTCCTGAACCAGGAGGTGGTCGGACTGACTTTCAGCGTGCCGATCTTCGACTGGGGACTCGGCAAGGGCAAGGTACAGAAGGCGAAGGCGGCCGAGGAGGTGGTGAAGGCCCAGAACCTCCAGGATGAGAATGATTTCCGTAGGAAGATCTTCACCGCGGTGGGTCAGTTCAACAACCAGCGTCAGCAGTGCGTGGCCAGCAAGCGCGCGATGGAGATCGCCGCGGAAAGATATTCCCTGATGATGGACAAGTTCCGGAGCGGAAACGCCACCGTGACCGACCTCACGAACGCCCAGAACGATTCGGACTCGGCTCTCTCCAAGTACGTCGGGGACCTGTCCAACTACTGGAACTACTATTACACCCTGAGGAAACTCACCCTTTATGACTTCCTCACCGGGCGTGACATAGATATCGATGTCAAGGAAATGGTTGAATGACTATGAGATCAAGAATACTCACGATATGCGCCCTTGCGGTGGCCCTGACGCTCACATCGTGCGGAGGCAAAAAGGCCTCGGAAGAGGGGAAGGACGGCAAACTGCAGTACTCTCCCCAAGTCAATGAGGTCGAGGTTATCACGCTTGAGCGGACCGATTTCGCCAGGCAACTGCTTTCCAACGGCAAACTCGCCGCCTCGAGGAAGAGCGCCCTCATGTTCGGTACTACAGGCAAGATAGCCTCGATCTCTGCCCGGAACGGAGGCCATGTCAATGCCGGGGCTGTTATCGCGACCCTCGACAGGCCGGATCTGAGACTGGCTCTTGAATCCGCCGAGATAGCCTTGAGGAAGGCCGAAATCGACATGTACGACTTCCTTGCCGGGCAAGGCTACACCGCCCGGGACACTGTCTCCGTGCCTAAGGACTTGTTGGCCACCGCCCGGATGAGGTCGGGTTATTCCTCGGCGCTGAACAGTCTGTCCAAAGCGCGTTACGACATCTCCGGGACAGTATTGAGAGCCCCGTTCGGCGGGCGTGTGGCTGATGTGAAACTTCGCCGTCATGACCAGTATTCCGGATCGGATCCTTTCTGCGCGGTGATAGACGACAGGACCTTTGACGTGGATTTCACGGTCATGGAGTCGGAATATTCCTTCCTTTCCATCGGCCTGCCTGTCAAGATCAGGCCTTTCGCTGAC
>JAFROA010000360.1 GCA_017429885.1 Bacteroidales bacterium
AAAAGGACCATCTCGCCAATATGCTCAAGGCTGCTCGTGACTATGCTCGCGCCAAGGGATTCAAGGGTACCTTCCTCATCGAGCCGAAGCCGATGGAACCTACTAAGCATCAGTATGATGTTGACACTGAGACCGTGATCGGCTTCCTCCGCGCAAACGGTCTTGACAAGGATTTCAAGGTCAACATCGAGGTCAACCACGCCACTTTGGCGGGTCACACATTCGAGCATGAGCTCGCCGTGGCTGTCGACAACGGTCTCCTTGGCTCAATCGACGCTAACAGGGGAGATTATCAGAACGGCTGGGACACCGACCAGTTCCCTGTTGATCTCTTTGATTTGACCCAGGCCATGCTCCAGATCATCCGTAACGGAGGTCTCGGTAATGGTGGGTCCAATTTCGACGCCAAGCTTCGCCGTAACTCCACCGATCCTGAGGATATATTCATTGCCCATATTTGCGGTATGGACGCTATGGCCAGGGCTCTCCTTGCCGCCGCCGCGATTGTGGAGGAGTCTCCTATCCCGGCTATGGTCAAAGAGCGTTACGCATCCTTCGACGAAGGTGAGGGCAAGAGATTCGAGGATGGTAAGATGAGCCTGGAGGAACTTGTTGACTATGCGAAGACTCACGGAGAGCCCGCCCAGAAGAGTGGCAAACAGGAGCTCTACGAAACCCTTGTCAACATGTACATCAAATAATTAGGCGAAATATTTTGCCGGATTCGCGGAAATTACTATTTTTGCAGTCCTTTTATGGCCCGGAGGCTCCGGAAGACGTACGCAGGGTCGTGCGCGCCTCAGGCTGAAACTTAATAAAGTTTTGTTTTTTATGTACGCAATTGTTGACATTGCAGGCCAGCAGTTCAAGGTCGAGGCCGGAAAAGAGATTTTTGTCAACCGCTTGGCGGCTGCCAAGGATGCCTCTGTCGAGTTCGACAAGGTCCTGCTGATTGACTCCGAAGGGCAGATCCAGCTCGGTAATCCTTATGTGAAGGGTGCTGTCGTGAAGGCCACGGTCCTCGATGACGAGGCGAAGGCTGACAAGGTGCTCGTCTTCAAGAAGATCCGTCGCAAGGGCTTCCAGAAGCTCAATGGCCATCGCCAGAAGCTTTCCAAGATCCGTATCGACGCTATCGCTTAATTTCAAAATCCATCAGATTATGGCACACAAGAAAGGACAATCAAGTTCGAAGAACGGCCGTGAGTCCCAGTCCAAGAGGCTCGGTCTCAAGAAATTCGGCGGTGAGGTCGTGAAGGCCGGAAACATCATCGTGAGGCAGAGGGGTACTGTCCACAACCCTGACAAGAATGTCGGTATGGGCAAGGACCACACTCTTTACGCTCTCGTTGACGGGACAGTGAAGTTCACTAAGAAGAAGGCTGACAAATCCTACGTCTCGGTTATCCCTTTTGAGAACTAGACTCGGAGGATTGATAGAAAAAAAGAGGACCGGCTTCGAGTATTCGCCTGCGTCCTCTTTTTTGTTTGAATAGTTAAACACACAAGATATGCTGACACTTAAAATGCTCCGTGACGATTCGGAGCGCGTGATAGCTAAATTGGCGATCAAGAATTTCGACGCCAGGGAAATCGTGGGCAAAGTCCTCGAACTCGATTCCAACAGAAGGACACTCCAAACTGAGAGTGACGCCCTTCTCTCGGAGCAGAAGAAACTCTCCGCTAAGATCGGAGGTCTTATGAAAGAAGGTAAGAGGGATGAGGCCGAGGAAGTCAAGAGGGAAGTGACCGCATTGAAAAACAAGTCCTCGGAGCTTCTCGCTAAGGCTGACGCCAACAACAAAGAGCTGGACGAGACCATCGTCCTTCTCCCGAACATCCCTTGTGACCTCGTGGTTCCCGGTAAAGGTGCCGAGGACAACCAGGTTGTCAAGATGGGAGGCCCTGAGGTTCACCTTCCCCAGGACGCCCTTCCCCACTGGGAGCTCGCCAAGAAATATGACATCATAGACTTCGATCTCGGAGTAAAGATCACCGGAGCCGGCTTCCCTGTCTATAAAGGCAAGGGCGCGAAGCTGCAGAGGGCTCTGATCAACTATTTCCTTGATTTCAACACGGCTGCCGGTTACAAGGAGGTCGAGCCTCCTGTGGTTGTCAATGCCGCCTCAGGTTTCGGTACTGGTCAGCTCCCGGACAAGGAGTCTCAGATGTATTATGTCGGATTGGATGATTTCTATCTTGTCCCCACCGCGGAGGTTCCCGTGACCAATATTTTCAGGGACGTTATCCTTGAGAATGAGCAGGTTCCGCAGAAGCTCACGGCTTACACCCCTTGCTTCCGCAGGGAGGCCGGCTCTTACGGCAAGGATGTCAGGGGACTTAATAGGCTCCATCAGTTCGACAAGGTTGAGATAGTACGTGTCGAGAAGCCGGAGAACTCCTACGCCGCCCTTGACGAGATGGTCGCTCATGTCGAGAAGTTGGTGAATAGCCTCGGGCTCAAGTACAGGATCCTCCGTCTTTGTGGCGGGGACATGAGCTTCACATCGGCCATCACTTACGACTTTGAGCTTTGGTCAGCGGCCCAGGGGCGCTGGCTTGAGATCTCATCCGTTTCCAACTTTGAGACTTATCAGGCCAACAGGCTCCATCTCCGTTATCGTGACGAGGACGGTAAGATCCAGCTCTGCCATACTCTCAACGGCAGCTCTTTGGCTCTCCCGAGAGTGGTGGCCGCCTTGCTGGAAGACAACGAGACCGAGGACGGGATCATCATCCCCGAGGCGCTTCGTCCGTACACCGGTTTCGACAAGATTGGTTAACATCCTGGATGGAGAAAAGAACAATCATAGGCATCGACCCCGGAACCAACTTGCTTGGTTTCGGGGTGATTGATGTCGTGGACAAGAAACCCGTTTTCGTTGATATGGGAGTCCTGGACTTGCGTAAAGAGAAGGATCCCTATGTCAAGTTACGTCAGATCTATGACACAGTGAGCGAGGTCTGCAAGACATATCACGGAACGGAAATGGCTCTGGAGTCTCCTTTCTACGGGAAAAACGCCCAGGTGATAATGAAACTCGGGCGAGCTCAGGGTGCTGCCATGATCGCCGCGATGGAGCATGGTATCTCAATTGTCCATGAATATGCTCCAAGGGAAGCCAAGCAGGCGATAACCGGTAACGGAGCGGCTTCCAAGGAACAGGTGGACCTCATGATCCGTAAGACCCTCGGCGTCGAGTTGAAGGCGGAGCATCTGGATGCCACTGATGCTCTCGCGATAGCTCTCTGTCACTATTACGCCACATCAAGTCCGCTCGCCAAGGCGAAGTCGTCGTCCAGTTGGGAGCGATTCATCCAGGCTAATCCTGACCGTCTGAAATAAATCCGATTTTCTTTTTTTCCTTGTCTCGGATTAAACCATGGGGCGATTTTCATGTCAAACAGGTGTTTGAATTAGTATATATTTATGAACTTTAAGAGATTTATCGCCATCCTGGCCGGTGTGATGTCGGTTGCGGCGATGGCAGCTGAACAAAGCCTTTCAACCCTCAAGGGAGTCCTTGAGGATCAGAATGGAGACCCGGTACCTTTCGCTACTGTCTCTATCTCCAAACCGAATTCCAGCAAGCCATATAAGTATGCCTTGAGCGCCGCTGACGGTAAGGTCGTCATTGAGAATGTCGCCCACGGCAAGTATGTCTTCAAGGCCGAGCTCCTCGGTTACAAGGAATATGTTAAGGAGATAGAAGTTAAAGGTAATCTGGATCTCGGTGTGATCCAGATGGAGGAAGACAAACAGGTCCTGGACGCCGCGAGCGTATCCGCTACGGGTAACCCTATAATAATAAAGAAGGATACGGTCGAATACAACGCCTCGTCTTACAAGACGACGGAGAACGACATGCTCGTTGACCTTCTCAAGAAGCTTCCCGGCATCGAGGTTGGTGATGATGGCTCAGTGACCGCGAACGGCGAGACTATATCCAAGATCACCATCGGTGGTAAGACGTTCTTCCTCGACGATCCCCAGCTCGCCACCCAGAACCTCCCAGCCAAGATCGTTGAGAAAATCAAGGTGGTGAGAAAGAAGTCCGAGCAGGCTGAGTTCACTGGCATTGAGGATGGAAATGAGGAACAGATAATCGACCTTACTGTTAAGAAAGGCATGATGAACGGCCTCATGGGTAATTTCTCCGCAGGTGGTGGAAAAGATTTCCCCAAGACTACCAGTTCACTTGCGGTGGATGATGATTTCCGTTACCAGACCGGGGCCTTCCTCGGCAGATTCACCCAGAAGAGCAACATCAGTTTCATACTCAACGGTAACAACACCAATAACCGTGGCTTCAATGATATCTCCGGCAATATGATGGGAGGTATGATGGGAGGCGGAGGTGGCGGCTTCGGTGGAGGCGGCGGCTTCGGCGGCGGTGG
>JAFROA010000361.1 GCA_017429885.1 Bacteroidales bacterium
AAGTATCCTGGCATCCTCGTCCTGGGACAGCTCAAACAAGATTTTGAGAAAGGTTAAGTACTGGTCAAACGGCTCTGTGACAGAGGATAAGGTATCCAGGAACGAATAAACCCTCATTATAGCGCGTGGGGAGAAATTGAGCCCGTGACTGGCCTTTGAGAGCATTTTGCTGATCGAGGAAAACTGACTCTTGTTCAAAAGATCCTGAGGGAAAATATCCGGAGAGAACTGGATAGTGATCTCCCTGACGTCGCCCTCGACACAATTCCCTTGCTCCCAAGCATGTTCAAGCTCATTACCGGCGACGAGGGTCAACTCGTATTGTCCTATCTCCTCGACACTGTCTCCCACGACCCGCCGGACTCCCTTGCCATTCTCGATAAAGTTGAGCTCATATTCCCTATGAGAGTGCAGGGGGAAGAGAAACTCGGACTTGTGACGCTCCACGATGTAAAGGCAATCCTTGTCTGAGAGAGGAGTGATCTCTTTTAATACATTACTAGAAGTCATGCACAAATATAATAATTTTTGATACTATTTTTGCGAATAACACACAAGTAATACAAGTATTAGTATATTCGCGAGCGTATTTCGAACTTAATATGAACCATATCGGAGAAATCCTCTCTCTACTAGTCGCTGTTTCATGGACTTTCTCGGCGTGGTTCGCCGATAAAGCCAGCCGAAGGATAGGTTCTATGGAGACAAACGTCATCCGTCTTGTCTTGGCGACCCTTATGCTTTCCGCACTGCTATGGATAACCGTCGGACGTCCTTATCCGGTCTTCGCCAACGGGAAAGCCTGGCTCTGGCTCGGTCTCTCAGCCGCTGTGGGCTATGTTTTCGGGGACTACTGCCTATTCAATAGTTACCTTGTCATAGGCCCTCGCCTTGGACAGCTGATGATGACTATCGCTCCCCCGATGGCGGCCATCGCCGGCTGGATAATGCTCGGAGAGTCAATGTCTTGGAAATCAATTCTGGCGATGGCTGTGACGCTCTGCGGTATAGGGATGTCGATATTGAGCCGCGGGGAAAAGCACCATTTCAAACTGGATATCCCCTTAAAAGGCATCATACTAGGAATAGGAGCCGGCACTGGGCAAGGTGTCGGCCTTGTATTAAGCAAGATAGGAATGGAGCATTATGCCTTGGCCGTTCCCTCTGATGCCCCAGCCGCGATGCAGGCGATGTTGCCATTCGCATCCACGCTAATCCGAGCCATCATCGGAGCGATAGGATTCTTTATCTTGCTGAACATCAGTAAGGGCATGGCAAGCCTGAAGGCAGCGGTCAAAGATCCGATAGGCATGAGAGACGCCACACTCCTGACCGTCTTCGGACCAGCGCTTGGAGTCTCTCTATCCCTTATGGCCGTACGCTATGCCAACGCCGGAATCGCCTCGACGCTCATGGCACTGGTGCCAGTCATCATCATAGCACCGGATGTCTTGATCAACAAGCATAAGATCAAACTCAAGGAGATCATAGGAGTCCTTGTCAGTATCACCGGTGTGGCGATGTTCTTCCTTCTATAGGGATCAGACTATGCTGTTCTCTTTCGTGAACCGCACAATCTCAGGCACATAGCCGAAAGCCAAGCCTGTGACGGAATCGGCGCATCCGTAATAGACCGCGAGCCTCCCGGTCTGGGGATCGTGCAATGCGGCGCAGGGGAAAGTCACGTTCGGGACATCACCTGTACACTCATAGATTTCCCTCGGAGAAATGAGATAGGGACCACTCCTGGCTATCACTTTCCATGGCTCGTCAAGGTCAAGCAATGCTGAGCCAAAAGCATACACATAGCCATTGCATGAACGCAAAACCCCGTGGTAAAGCAGCAGCCAACCGTCAGGGGTCTCAATCGGCACAGGACCGGCGCCAATCTTCATGCACTGCCATGCGCTGACCTCGAATGGAGCCGGAGCCATCACATGACGGTGATGTCCCCAATACTCCAGATCTGGTGACTCTGAATAGAATATATCGCCGAAAGCGGTGTGGCCGGTGTCACTCGGGCGGGACAGCATAGCGAATTTACCACCGATCTTCCTCGGGAACATAACCCCATTGCGGTTGTATGGGAGAAACGCGTTCTCGAGCTGGTGGAACACCTCGAAATCCGTTGTCCAGGCCACCCCGATTGTGGGTCCATGATAGCCATTGCACCACGTCACATAGTATTTACCCTCCAGAAGAGTAACCCTCGGATCATATCCATAAACCCACTCAGCCACTTCGGGATCCGCCCCCGTGAACTTGACATCCTCCTCTTTGATGTCCCAACTGATACCATCAACCGAAAAGCCGACATGAAGACGCATACGGCGGTTGGTATCATCACAACGGAACACTCCAGCATAGTTGTACTCCCATTTCTTGAAAGGGACCACGGCGGAATTGAAAATAGAATTCGAAGTGGAGAGAAGGTCTCTGGGAATTATGGGGTTTTTGGAATAGCGCCACATAACCTCCTTGGATCCAGAGGGACGCTCCTCCCATGGAAAATAATTATTCATCAATAGATTATCTAAAAAAATTACTCAACAAAACGGATGGTACCCCACCTGTCAGGATGGTGAATGTCGACTATTCCGGTCGGGGACCAAACCCAGTTCTCCTCCGGCTTTGTGAGCCATTCGACACGGGAGAAGTTCGCCTTCCACTCCTTGCTCGCGAGAGGATCCGCCCCGCCCCTGCTTAGTCCCTTGAACGGAATCTTCATCTCGACACTCCAGCCCTGGTCAGTGTCATTGGACTTATTGAGGCTGCCCTGAACCTTTACAGCGGTCTTGAGGCCAGGGAAATCCCATGTCATCATAAAAGTACCGCCTTGGCTGTAAGGCTTGTTCATCAGAAGGTCCATCACAGTACCCAAAGCGTTGATCTCAAGCTCATAATAAAGAATCGAGTCCGAATATGGGTTCAAGAACACCTCAAAATCGTTGTCATGGTAGACTATGTCGTCCCTCTCACTGACCTTAGCCTTCACATCAGGTTCTTCCAGGACGGCGGAAATGTAAAGGTTCTCATCGTCCCAAAGCATCCTCAACGTCGTGAGGTATTTCGGTGCGGCCCAACCATCTCCTCTGATATCCCTGAAATCAGTACATGGAACCGCCGCAGACCATTCCTTTTCAGTGACACGTCCGTCAATCTTGATCTTTCCGGAGGTCCTATGGCAATCATATACAGGCTGGCCTGCGCAGACAAGAGGTAGGAAAGCCAGGACTATAACTATTAATCTTCTCATACAGAATTATTCCTAAACACAAGTATAACCTCCGTCCACAGGAAGTGAGACTCCGGTGACATAAGATGAAGCCGGCGAAGCCAGGAACAAGGTCGTGGTGTCAAGCTCTCCCTCGTTGCCATAACGCTCAAGAGGAATGACTCGTTTCGCGTAATCCTGGAAATAATCAGAGTTGAGAGTATCAACCGTCAGCGGGGTATAGAAATAGCCCGGGCAGATCGTGTTGACCGTGATCCCGTATTTGCCCCACTCGGCGGCAAGTCCCCTTGTTAGATTGACAACTCCTCCCTTGGCGGCATGATAAGGAGAGCAAGGAGCGATCTTATTGCCTACAAGGCCATACATGGAGGCGATATTGATGATTCTTCCGTATTTAGCCGGGATCATAGCCTTGGCGGCCACGGCCCTCGCTACCCTGAAAGTCCCGAAAAGATCAATCTGCATCTCATTCTCGAACTGGGCGTCTGTGATCTCCTCAGCGGGAGCGACCGCCCCTGTGCCGGCATTGTTTACTAATATGTCTATTCTTCCGAAACGCTCCATGACCTTGTCAACGACCTCCTCTACCTGCTCTGTGGAAGTGATGTCACAACGAAGAGGAAGGGCCTCAACCCCAAAATCCGCCCTCAACGAAGCAGCTACCTCCTCAAGTTTCTCAAGCCTTCTCGCGATAGGCACTATATTACAACCTGCCGCGGCGAGAGCCCTCGCCATCTGCACTCCAAGTCCTCCGGAACATCCTGTCACCAAGGCCACCTGACCCTTCAAATTGAAATACTCTTTCATAATTAAATGTTGTGTGGTTACTAGTATATGGTTATTGGTTTATTTGTTCTTTTTCCATACTCCTTCAGCGAAGTCCAGCATCCAAGTCCAATCAATCGGCGTGATGCCATGATCCCCTGCCCTTCGGACATATCCCAAAGAAGGACCTATTGCTGAAGTGTCATAATCATCCGGCCACTCGACTTTAGGCATCCCCTTCTTACCCAGGAACGTCCACACAGGGCTGGCTGCTTTGACTGACAGGTATTCGCCCTTCGTGTCAAACCACTGCTGGTCAAAGCCCTCTACAAGCAAAGCCCTGGGGGCGATGCAAGCGAGCAGCATATGCTGGTCAAAAGGCATCACGTCAGTGTTGTCGGCATATTTGTCATAAGCCCTGCAATACCAATGATGGAAAGAGTTCACCTCTGTGGCTACTGTTTCTCCGAAATTCCTCTTGGCGAGGGGCACTCCACCACCACCGGTTTGGACAGGTACAACCACGGGAAAACGCTCATCGAACGCCCCAGCGATGAGAGCGGCTTTCCCGAGACGGGAATATCCTGTCAGGATCACCCTCTCCTGGTCGAGTGTCGGA
>JAFROA010000362.1 GCA_017429885.1 Bacteroidales bacterium
CGCCGGTGCCGCCGTCACGGAGACGTGTCTTGCCATATCTGGGAACTCCGGCCTTGTCGGTGTAGTCGCAGATGTCAGTAATGCTCGCGCCATCGAAAATCGGGGTGCTGAACTTGAGTCCGAGCCTTGAGCCGGCCCAACCGAGAACAGTCTCGTAGATCTGGCCCAGGTTCATACGTGAAGGCACACCCAGAGGGTTCAGGACGATGTCCACAGGTGTTCCATCCTCGAGGAACGGCATGTCTTCCTGACGGACGATCTTGGCCACGATACCCTTGTTTCCGTGACGTCCAGCCATCTTGTCTCCGACAGTGATCTTCCTCTTCTTGGCGATGTAGACCTTCGCGAGTTGCATGACGCCGTTCGGAAGCTCGTCACCGACCTTCACCTTGTCCATCTGCCTCTTGCATTCAGCCTCAGAAACCTTATAGGTGATGCAATAGTTGTTGATGAGGGACTGGATGAGGGCGTTGGTGCCCTTGTCGGAAGTCCACTTGCTGGAGTTGATATTCTGGAAGTCTATCTCCTTGAGTTTCTCGACAGTGATGTCTTTGCCCTTGGGGATGATCTCGACTCCGTAGAGATCGCTGATACCGGCGCTCTTCTTGCCTTTGACAAGAACCTCAAGCCTACCAAGGAAGTCGGAGTAAAGCTTTGCGGCTTTCTTGTCGAAATCCTCCTGGATGAGCTCCAGGCGGGCTTTCTGGTCGGAACGGGCGTTTCTCCTGCCGCTTTCCTTGGAAGCCTTGGCATAGAGGGCGGTCTTGATCACGGTGCCGCTGAGTGAAGGATTGGCCTTCAGGGAAGCGTCCTTGACATCACCAGCCTTGTCTCCGAATATGGCCTTGAGGAGTTTCTCCTCAGGAGAAGGATCGCTCTCACCCTTAGGGGTGATCTTACCGATCATGATGTCACCGGGCTCGACATGGGCTCCGATGCGGATGATACCCTGCTTGTCAAGATCCTTGGTGGCGTCCTCGCTGACATTAGGAATGTCGGCGGTGAGCTCCTCCATACCGCGCTTAGTGTCGCGGACCTCAGTGAGGTACTCGTCGACATGGACGGAGGTGAGGATGTCCCACTTGACCATCTCCTCGGAAAGGACGATAGCGTCCTCATAGTTGTAACCCTTCCCAGGCATGAAAGCGACCTTAAGGTTGCGTCCGAGAGCGAGCTCACCGTTCTGGGTGGCATATCCCTCAGTCAGGACCTGGCCAGCCTCCACCTTGTCGCCCTTGCGGACAATAGGCTTCAGAGTGACCACCGTGCTCTGGTTGGTCCTCCTATAAATAGGAAGGTTATAGACGGTCTCCTCAGGACTGAAGGACACGAACTTCTCGTCGTCTGTCCTGGTGTACTTGATCCTGATCTCCTTGGCGTCGACATAAGTCACGACACCCTTACGCTCGGCGATGAACTGTGTCCTTGAGTCGAGGCATACCCTCTCCTCCAGACCGGTACCCACGATAGGGGACTCGGGCGAGAGAAGCGGAACAGCCTGACGCATCATGTTCGCTCCCATGA
>JAFROA010000363.1 GCA_017429885.1 Bacteroidales bacterium
GAAAGGCCGTTCTATTGTGCGAAAGACCTTTACCTAGAGGATGTCATTATCCGTCCCGGAGAATCCGGTCTTAAAGAGACAGCCAACATCACTTGCGTAAAATGCCGTTTTGAGGGCAAATACCCCCTCTGGGAATGCGACGGTTTCGTTGTCCGGGACTCTATCCTCACAGTCGGGGCCAGGTCCGGGCTGTGGTATTCCAGAAATGGCGAGTTGTACGACACACTGATTGACGCCCCCAAGACCTTCCGCAGGATGGATGGGATCAAGATGAGGAACTGCTGGATTCCCGGTGGAAGCGAGACTTTCTGGGATTGCAGCCATATTGACGTCAAGGACTGCGTTATCGAGAGAGCCGACTACGCCTTCATGCATTGCGAGGATATCCTCCTGGAGAATGTCAAATTGCAAGGTAACTACGGCTTCCAGTACGCCAAGAACGTGGTTATCCGGAACAGCGTCCTCAATTCGAAAGACTCCTTCTGGGAGGCTGAGAATGTTGAGATATATGACTCCGTGATCAACGGTGAGTATCTTGCCTGGTATTCAAAGAATGTCAAGCTTGTGCGTTGTCATATCACTGAGACACAGCCTCTTTGTTATTGCGACAACCTTGTACTCAAGGATTGTACTTTTGGTGAGGACTGCGATCTCGCTTTCGAATATTCAAGCGTGGAGGCCACCGTCAAAGGTCACGTTGTCTCCATCAAAAATCCACGCGCAGGGCATATCCATGTCGGTTCCGTCGGAGAGATCATCATCGACGAAAACATCAAGGGGCCAGGCGACTGCGTGATTACTACTGACTAATAAAACTAATTGAATATGAGATACTTCTCCCTCGGAAAGCTTCTGCTTCCCTTGTTTTTGGCATTGGTGTTCGACCCTTCCTTAGGGGCATGCACCAACCTGATTGTGACAAAGGGGGCATCCAAAGACGGCTCAGTGATTTGCACATACAACTGCGACACCTTCGGCTATTCAGGATGGCTCACGCACTCCCCCGCCGGAAGGCATCCCGAAGGAGAGAAGATAGCGATACGCTCCTTCTGGCATCCGGCAGAGATCAAGGGATATGTGGATCAGGTGGAGTATAACTACAACGTCGTCGGCTATATCAACGAGAAGCAGCTCAGCATAGTCGAGACCACCTTCGGAGGAAGGCACGAGCTGGTTAATCCCGAAGGAATCCTGGGATACGACAATGTCATCCAACTGGCCCTCCAGCGTTGCTCCACCGCAAGGGAAGCTATCCGGACTATGGGGCAGTTGATGGATGAGTACGGCTACAACGACGAAGGCGAGACTTTCACAGTATGTGACAAGGAAGAGGCGTGGATCATGGAGATTGTCGGCAAGGGACCAGGACGTAAAGGCGCCGTATGGGTGGCCTTGAGGGTTCCTGACGGACAGATATGCGCCCACGCCAACATCAGCAGGATCAGGAGGTTCCCTCAGGTGGCCAAGGCCAAGAAAAACAGCATATTCCAAGAGATTGAGGGAGAGTGCGTGTACTCAAGCGATGTGGTCTCATTCGCCCGCGAGATGGGTTTCTACTCCGGCAGGGACGAGGATTTCAGCTTCAGGGACGCGTATTGCCCTATCTCTTTCATAAAGGTCCGGCAGTGCGACGCTAGGGTATGGAGTTTCTTCCGCCATCACACCGATCCTTCCGAGATGGACAAGTACATGCCCTACCTTGATGGGAAATTCGATGTCTGCGACCATCTGCCTCTATGGATCACCCCGGACAGCAAGCTTTCAGTCCAGGACATAATGGCCGACATGCGGGACCATTATGAGGGTACCCCTCTTGACATGACAAAGGATCTCGGAGCGGGACCTTGGGGAATGCCTATCAGACCCAGGGCTAAAACCTTCGAGTCAAATGGACAGGAATATTTCAGGGAAAGGCCTATAGCCTCACCCCAGGCCGGTTTCACGATGATCTCCCAACTCAGGAGCTGGCTTCCTGACGAGGTCGGTGGATTGATGTGGTTCAATTGCGACGACGCCGACATGGTGGCTTATGTGCCAGTCTATTGTTGCGAGAGGGAGATCCCTACCGCTTTCAGGGAGGAAAACAACCTTAACGGTGTATTCAATGAGAAGGGCGCCTATTGGTTCTGCAATATGGTATCTAATTTCGTTTATCCACGATATAGCGCGCTGATAGGCGACTTGAGGTCCGCCCAAAAGGAGCTGGAGGACTTCTATTCCGCAGAACAAGATGGGGTCGCTGAAATGGCAAAAGGGATGACCCCTTCCGATAGGGTTTCCTTCCTCACCGCAAAGACATCCGAATACACCGGAAAGATGATGTCTCGATGGAATCGGCTCTGGAAATATTTGATTGTCAAGTATAACGACCAACCTGGAGGCTACGACCAAGGTTTCTACGACGCCATGGTGAAAGCTTCCGGCGACAGATACAAAATCCCCGCCGAGTAGGCAGGGATTGGCAATGATAAATTCTTATCTTTGCAAAAGTTATGATAGGGACTATAGTCAACACAGCCTGCATCATCACCGGGACCTTGGTCGGGACTCTCTTCCGCAAAGGCCTCGGCGAAAAGTATCGCAAGACTCTTTTCAACGCGATGGGACTCGCATCCATCGCCCTGGGAGCAAACTCTTTCGTGCAGAACATGCCCAAAAGCGAGTTCCCGGTGCTGTTTATTCTCAGCCTTGCAATCGGTGGTGTAGTGGGAACCGCATTGGATATAGACGGAAAAACGAAACGTCTCGTCTCAAGATTCGGAGGAGACTCTTTCGCTAAAGGGCTCATCTCCGCATGTTTGCTCTACTGCATAGGCACATTCTCCATCGTCGGGCCTGTACTCAGCGCCCTCCAGGGGGATAATACCTTCCTCTACACCAACTCAACCCTTGACCTCGTGACTTCGATGGTCTTCGCCACCACATACGGAATCGGTATGATCCTGGCGGCTCCCATCCTTTTCCTATGGCAGGGAATGTTTTACCTGATCGCCACACTAGCCTCCAGCAGCCCGCTCCTGCAAGGCACTCTAGTTAACGAATTGGCGATTGTGGGAGGCGTGCTGATAATCTCCTCTGGACTGTCTATCCTTGAGATAAAGGATTGCAAGACACTGAATTACCTTCCGGCACTTCTTGTACCGGTCCTCTGGTTCCTAATTAAGGGATTGTTCTGATCCTCAACCCTGGTGCGCCGGACGCAGCAGGTCGAGTACAACTTTAACGGGGTTGAATGTTATCAGCGGAACCTCCACGAAAAGGGTGTTCCAGTCGCTCATGGCTCCGTTCCACAGACCAGGGAGCTCCAGGGCCTTCAATTCCCTACCCTGATAACTCTTTGAGCTGATGAAACCGGTCTCATGGTCAACGTGGGAAAGGAGATCGAACTTCCTTCCCTTGCAGTCCCTAAGCAAGCAGACCAGGTCAACCGGATTGAAGTGTGTGGCTCCTGCCATAGCCTCAGCCGCATGCTGGTCATCCTTGTTGATCTGGACACTCTCCAGAATCTGAAGCGAAGTGCAGCCGTCCTTCCCCTCAATGATATACGGGCCTCCACCGGGCTCTCCCTCGTTACGTACCATACCGCAAACCCGGATTGGACGGTTTAGCTTTGAACGCAGCAAATCCGCCTTAGCTTTCAGGTCACTGACCTCAGGAATCTTGACACAAAGGACATCGGCGAGGAATTCCTCTATCTCAGCGCAAATCTCTTCTGAA
>JAFROA010000364.1 GCA_017429885.1 Bacteroidales bacterium
GTTGGACTTGTTTGCCACCTTTTCCGGCTCCTTGTTGAGAAACGGCATTTTGAGTGGTTCTACAAGGCTTTTCCTTTTATAGCCATAGCCCCTCTCATACTGCTATGGATCGGAGCATTCCGCCGCATAGGTGAATATGGGCTCACAGAAGTCAGAGTCTATCTTATCTGCCTCGCCCTGCTGCTGACCGTTTTCACGGCCATGCTTGTGAAAGACAAGACGAGGAACTTCCAGCTTATGACCCTGATTCTCGCTCTGGCCGCCATATTGTTCACTTATATTCCAGGAATAAGAGCCAAGGACTTTGGCATCAGGAGCCAGAAAGCTAGGTTAGAGAGAGTCCTGCCGAACGTGCTGGTAAATGGAAAGTTCCCGGAAATTATTGATTATAAGACGCTAGGTGCCGACCCTGGGCTAAAAGAATCCTGGCTTACCATTGATGGGGCATACAATTATCTGAAACAGAATATGCCCACGAAGAGATTCAAAGCGATAGAAAACGATCTAGGCAATTACAGCTTCCATAAGTGGGAACTCGAGGAAGAGCCTGAGACCGCGATCGCGGAATGGTCTATCAGCGACATCTCGGAACCTATCGACTTAGGAGAATACAACCTGTTGATGCCGCCTTCCGATTACCATTATTATGAGGACTCCACGGTCGCGGTATTCTATAAGGACAATTCCAGGACTGAAGAACTCCTGAGGTGTGAAATCCGAAAGAAGCTAGACCATAAAGATGTGTCATCGCTCGGAAAACTCGTCTACAAGAACGATGACTATATGGTGGTATTCGACAGGATAGATGATTTCAATTCTTCAAGCTTGTCATTTACGACCGGAGCCCACACCCTATATAAAAAACAAACCCGGTAGTGTCAATCGCCCATCATAAAGGCAATCCGTTCGGGATTAAGGTGACAGACAGCGAATCCATGCTGGAAGCCATCAAGGCCTACGGATTCATTACTTTCTTCGAGAATCCTATCCCGGGATATTCGATTGAGGAATTGACGCCACCAAACATGTGGTTCACGGACGAGAACCTCGGACCATGGGATTGGAAAGTGGACGTCGTGCAGAGCGGGGAAATAGTCTATGGTAAGTTCCTTTGTGGCGGGAAGTCCGCTTTCGCGGCACCAGAATGGTACGCCCACATTCGCAATTGGAAGCTTTCCCAAGAAAAATACAAGCCGACCGCCGAAGGACGGAAGGTATTGAGGCTCATAGAGAAAGAAGGCTCTTGCGTCTCCCGTCAAGTTCGTGAGCTACTCAAAGTGAAAAAAAGCAAATCGGACTCCGTGCTGGCCAATCTCATGAACGGCACCAGACTGATCATCGGAGACATCCAGAGAGTTTACAAAGGGCCTAACCTTGAATACAAGGGCTGGCAAACCGCCTCCTACTGCACCCCCGAATCCATATTCGAGAGACCTGGAGAGGATTTCGGGCCTTGGCATATAGGTGGGTGCACCCTGAAATGTGGATGCTCCCCGGAAGAATCCTATTCAAAGCTTAGGGATCATATTAAAGAACTGTTTCCTGAAGCAACTGAGAGACAAATCACTAAAATCTTATAACCATGAATGTAGGAATAATCGGAGCCGGACACATCGCCGGCAAGATCGCCAGGACACTTGAATACACCGATGGTATCAAATGTCTGGCAGTGGGCTCAAGAACCCTGGATAAAGCCAAGGCTTTCGCCGCTGAATTCGGGATCCCCAAAGCTTATGGGTCTTACGGCGAGCTTCTTGACGACCCTGAAGTGGACCTTGTATATGTCGCCACCCCTCACTCGCACCATTTTGACGTGACGATGGAAGCCATCGGAAAAGGCAAGGCTTGTCTTGTCGAGAAAGCGTTCATGGCCAATGCTTTCCAGACAAAGAAGGTACTGGATCTCGCAAAGGAGAAAGGAGTGTTCGTGGCAGAGGCGATCTGGACCCGCTACCAGCCGGCCAGGGACATCATAAACCGGCTGATATCTTACGGAAGGATAGGCACAGTCTGCCAGATCAGCGCCACCCTTTCCCATAGGGTCATGCATCTTCCACGCATTGTCAGGCCGGAGCTTTGCGGAGGCACCTTGCTCGACATCGGAATATATCCCTTGAATTTCGTCAGGATGGTTTGCGACAACCCGATAGAGAAAATCGAGTCGCAGTGCGTGCTATCTGATCTGGGAGTGGACCTCAGCGAAACGATCTCCATGACCCTTGAAGGCGGTATTCTTACCACAATCCATAGCTCAGTCTACTGCGAGGGTTACAACACCGCCACAATTTCCGGCACTGAAGGCTGCATAGTCGTGGACAACACCAACAACCCTGGTCTGATCCGGATCTACTCCAAAGGAGGTAGGTTACAAGAGGAAATGGCTGTTCCTGAAAACATCAGCGGTTATGAATATGAGTTCCAGGCCTGCAAGGACGCAATGGAAAAAGGCCTCATAGAGCCGCCACAGATGCCGCACTCCGAGACCTTGTTCCTTATGGAGCTCATGGACTCCCTCCGCAAGGAATGGGGAGTCCACTATCCAATGGACTAGCTACTCCAAATAAACATTCCTGAAAGCCAACGGGCCACCCTCGCTCTGCAGAGCGATGTAACCAGCCTTGAACGAAGTTGTCACCTCGTTCTCAAGGCTACCGTTGATGTACACTCTCATCTTGTTTCCCTTGCAGATGATCTCAGCACGGTTCCACTCCCCATCAGGAAGCTCGATGCTCGCCCCGGTGTGGATCCTCTTCTTCATAGGGAACTTAACTGACGGATCATACGGTATTTCCGCTATCCTCGCTCCCCCCAGGCTGACGATATCGCCAGCCCTTCCCGCCATGAGTTGGCACTCATAGGCGGCAGGCCACACCTTGTCGCCTTCCTGAACCCTCTGGAATATCCCGCTATTTGTTCCGGAACCTATCCATTTCCACTCCACATGGAGGGAGTAATCACCGTACTGCTTGGCTGTCCTGAGGTAGCCGTTGGGTTTGCCGGAGACAGTGATGCATCCGTCCTCAACCTTAAACACAGGCTCTTCCGACCCAGATTCCGTTACAGGAACCCAGCCAGTCAAGTCCTTCCCGTTGAACAATGCGGTCTTACCGCTATCACCGAAGAAACTGTTGTAAATCACCGTAGGACGAGATGCTCTGGTGCTCATGCTCGGGAACCACATGTCCTCAGCGGTCAATCCGCACTTACGGGTCATGTCTATGCTATTCTCAAGGCGTCCGAAATCAGCATTGGCGTTGTTGGTGCCATAGGTGAACTTTATCCCGCGCTTTTTCGCCTCCCTGATAATGTACTCATTAGGTATCAGGTACCGTGATCCTATCTCAAGGGCTATTCCATTCTCCCGCATGACATCCAGCACCTTCGCCACCCTCTCAGGAGTCCACATCTCGTCAAACCTGTCGTTAAGGAAATCCGGAAGGTAGAAAGAGTTGGCGAATATGTCCGCCGGCTCATTGGTTAGTATTTTGACCGTCTGGTCCACGATCAGGTCCATATACTTCTGATCAGAGAGACCGTCCGGCTTTACCTCCTCCTCTCGATAGAGTCTCGTGATACGTCCCTTATGGTCAACTATCGTCATCGCGTCGGTGAAAAGATAGTCGAAGACTCCCAGTGCCACGGAGGAGAAATCCGAGGTCCATTTGCGGCCCTCTCCCTGAACCCCACGGAGGAAGGGCATATCCTTGATCTCGCCATAATACTCATAGACTTCCTCGTCGTTGGCAAGCATACGGCCAACCCCGCCTGCTCCCGCATTAGGAGCTACGCCGTAGTTGATGCCGTAATTCATGCTCATCGCATGAGCCATCTCCGCGGTCAAACCTCCTTTCAGATGGACATGCCAGTCAATAACAGGGAAATCCTCCTGTTGTAGCCGGATTGCCCTATCAGTGGTCTCATCAACTGGAGGAAGGGTGTCGCATGGATTGACGGCATCGGCAGGAAGTTTGGTAATCTTCATTTCCTTGAAACGAACTAACCCTTTTCCACCCACGAGGCTAACCGCACCATGGCCGAGACGCATCTTCTCATATTGTGGAAGTCTAAAAGGCTGAGCTGGTTCCGTGTAACAGACCACATCCACGCCTTTGATCTTCACAGAGATGTTCTTCCCACGGACAGCGACCTCGACAGGAGTCCACTCGCCCTCATCCTCAAGCGCCCTGTAAAGATTACGCACATGAAGAAGGGAACCGCTCTTGATAGTCCCGTCGATCGGACCACCATGGAGAAGCACCTGATAACCGCTTCCAGTGCCGTCGTTGTGAAAAGCGACACATGCCGAAGCGCCAGGCTCTGTCTGGAATTCACCACTCAATATGAAGTTGGTGTAATCGCCCTTGAACTGGTGGCTGGATCCTTCAGTGATGGTGAATTCCTTCCCTCCGCAGGAAAGAAGTGTTAAGGCGACTGCCGCGGCAGCCAACCTGGAAATAAAACCGACTGTTCTCATTGCCTATTTGTCTTGTTTATCTGTTCGCGGTGAATGACAGGATGTTGGACACCACCTCCTCCGGATCATCCGTGATGGACAGGATAAGGTTTTTGTAAACTCCCCTGGCAAGCAGATCCTCAAGCATTGGATAGACCGGTATCTGCTTACTGAAGAACTCTTTGCCGAAGAACACCATGGGGCTGGCGTAACCGAATGACTCGTAGTGGTTCTGAGCCGCATCCTGGAATATCTCCTGCATGGTTCCCGCCGATCCCGGGGAATAAATGATGCCTCCCTTGGATATCGTCAGCAGAATGTCTTCCCTGACGCTATTCATGAAATACTTGGCTATGTCCGTGGCCAACGGCGTGGAAGGCTCATGACCATAGAACCAGGTAGGGATGCCCAAGCTTCGGTACATCTCCTGGGGATATTTCTTTCTGACCTCGAACGCGGTCCTTAGCCAACCCGGATCCCTGAACGTGGGAGCGACCCGCAAGATGGACAAGGCATCGGCAAGCTCATCTTCTGTCTTTCCAGCCATCCAGGCACCCAGATGCGTCGCCTCCATCGCTCCAGGCCCGCCGCCGGAAGCCATCAGTTTACCGCTTTCGGTCAGCCTTTTGCTGATGTAAGCTATAGTGGCGTAAGCATCATCTGTTCTCTTGAGAGCGTGACCTCCCATCACCGCCACAACCTGCCTCTCATCGAATCGGCTTAGGAAGTCATTCATCGCCTCACCAATCGCATGGTCATGAAGAGAACGCCCGAGTGTCTCACGGATGTTGTCACTTTCCTTGCCTTTCTCGATATAGTCAGCGAAAACCTTCGAATCGAAGCAGTTCGCGAAAGAGTCCTCATTCTCGGGGTCATAGCCGTCATAGAGATACTCGGCGGTGTACAACTTGCTCCGGAACACATTGTACGGCATCCCCATTCTCGGGAACACCAGGCATGAGGTACCTATCCCATCCTCCAACTCCTTGGGAATCTCGCAACCGAAGAAAAAGCAGTCCGAGAAACGATGCCTTGCCGCCACATATTGAGGCGCCTTGTTGAAATCAATGTACTGGAATACATAGTGATTGACAAAGCCGGAACTGTCTGGAGCGGGTAGTTTGTTCAGACTCTCTATCTGCTTGTACGAGGTGGTGGTCGTCATCATGGCTATTCGGGTTATTCTTCAAATTGTGGTTTCAGGTACTCTCCTATACGGTCAAGCCAAGTGTAGCTGCCGGTTCCCGGGGAAGCTTTCTCCTGGAAGCAATGTGGTCTTAGCGCAAGGGTATGGAGCTCGCTCTGGATACCCATAGAACGCATCTTCTCCCAGGTTTTCACTGAATTCATGGCCGCCCAGCTGTCAGCATCACCATGGATGAAAAGCATAGGAGCGGTGTCCAGGTCAAATGAGAACTCGGGCGCCAAGACGGCGGAATCATCATTTCCTCCAGTCTTATTAGGTGATTCAAGTCCGTCTGTGAGGGAATATGCCGGATATATCCCGATTCCCCACTGAACATTGCAAGGGACTTTGTCGATGTCGTCAATCGGGTAATATGCCTTATGCCTTGATGAAGTGACACCCATCAAAGTCAAGTGGCCACCGGCGGAGGAGCCCATGATTCCAATCCTGTTAGGGTCGAGGCCCTTGTCTGCCGCCTCACTGCGGACTATTCGGATAGCCCTCTGGAGATCCTGCCAAGCTGTGGTGTGTTTCGCCAATCCTGTCTTCGGACGGGGTGTGCGATATTTCATGACCACAACGGCCATTCCCCTCTCATTCAAGTATTTCCTTGCCGGAGCAACCTCAAAATCTTCCGGACGGTTAAAGTTATATGCTCCTCCAGCATATATGATCTGGATGGCCTTTGTCTTCAATACGGCCGGAATATGCCATTCGATGTATGGCTTGCATTGATCCGGTTGCGGATCAGGCATCTTCCCCTCCGGCCAAATATCCTCAGAAGTCATTGTCACTCCGGGGACATCGGCGCTGAAGCGGTCCATCAGACGCTCCTGCTCACCGAGAGGTCCGAGGTATCCCATCTGAGTCATGAACTCAATACCTCTCTCAAAGCCGAAAGCGCCATGGCCCTTGCCAGGATAAAGATGGAGCTCGGCTGGAATCCCCATTCTCCTCAACTGCCTGTATACCTGAGTGGATCCATTAGGAGAATAAGGATCCAATCCTCCATGATGAAGACTCATCGGGCAGGTCTTTTCATCGAACTTGAAAACCTCGCTCAGCTTCACATCAGCCCCATAGCCTTCCCTCAAGGCGGGAGTACCGGTCTCCCCGTCAGTTGTGACATAAGCGGGGGCATTGACGATAGCCCAATTGATGTGGCAAGGAATCTCATCCAACTTGTCGACCGGCTCGTATGCGGGGGTCTGGGAACTGGTTGCCAGCAAAAGAGCCAAGTGAGAACCGGCTGACATTGAGACAGTTCCTATCTTCTCAGGATCAAACCCGCGCTTGGCGGCCTCTGATCGGACCATGCGGACCGCCCTCTGCCCATCCTCCCATGCGCTCTGATAGATCGGCAAACCTACGGGACGTGGAGTCCTATAGACAAAATTGACGCACTGGACACCAATTTTGGTGAGCTCTTTCTGCCAATAATCAATCAGACCCACATCGCAACAGTTCTGATAAGAGCCTCCGGAGATCAAGATCATGCAAACATCTTTTTTTACGGAGGGATCAGGAGCGTCGAACCATTCCAGATAGGCGACCTGATGCTTAGCTGGTTTGAAACCTTTAGAGCCGACCTCATTGGTCATGGCTGCGATCTGATGATCCTGGGGATCGGGCATCTTGCCTTTCGGCCAGATAAGCTCACGCTCCAAGGCGAAGGCCTGCAGGGAGCAGAGAACAAGAAGGGATAGCAATATCTTTTTCATATTCAAAGATAATGACTATTTTTATATGTTCGCTTAAAAAACCTGATTTAATAATCACGAGACATGAAAAGAATCTTCTGTATCCTATTAGTGGCGCTTCTGGCGTCCGCCTTCTCCGCGAAGGCAGGAAAAATAGTCTCTGACAGTGTGGAAAGCCGCATTCTCGGCACCGAGGTGAAATACAATGTCTATCTCCCCGACGGCTTTGACCAGTCCGGGAAACTCTATCCTGTGGTATATCTCCTGCACGGTCTTTACGGCACTTATCAAGACTGGGAGCAGAAAGGCACGATGAAAGAAGTCGCGGACGAGCTCATACGCTCCGGAGAGGCCGTAGAGATGATCATAGTCATGCCGAACGCAGGAGACCCCGACATCCACAATGTCTATAACGGCTACTTCAATATGCCCGATTGGAGCTACGAGGACTTCTTTTTCAAAGAATTCATCCCGACAGTCGAGAAGAAATACCGCGGAGTGGGAGACAAGAGCCACAGGGCAGTCATGGGGCTGTCCATGGGAGGTGGTGGAAGCACCGTCTATGCCCAGAGGCATCCCGATGCGTTCTCCAGCTGCTACGCTATGAGCGCATGGCTGGACCAGGAGATTCCGGATGACGTGGAGGAGGCCAAGAAAGACAAGTTCTACTACACATGCAAGGCCGTACACGAGCATTCCGCCCTGGATTATGTCGATAAGGCGGACGACGCCGCATTGGAAGCCCTCCGGAGCGTCAAGTGGTTCTTCGACTGCGGTGACGACGATTATCTCGTGAGACTGTCCTTCAACCTCCACATGAAGATGATGATGAAGCGGGTCAAGGATGAGCTCCGGGTCCGTGATGGTATCCACAATTGGGAATATTGGCACACCGCCCTTCGCACAGCCCTTCCTTTCGCTTCCAGGAACTTCGCCAAATAATCCGCTATTCAGGCATAATGTGCCATAGGGCACAAGATTTCGGCTCAGGAAGATAAATCTTGATCCCATTTTCGGCGAGTGAGGCACCGGTCATAGAAATGGTTTCTCCGGTGTCCTCATTCGTGAGGGTATATTTCTTATCTAGAACAAGGAATCCCAACACGGCGGTGTAATACGGTTCTTGACATGTCTCCTGACGGAACGCCTCCAGCACAGCCTCATCAGTCTCCCTGTCGTGCCAGACTATGGCTGTCCAATTGGAGTCGTCATCGTGACGATGCCAAGGAGTGAGAGGATACATATCCTTCACAAGCAGATGATTATATTTTTTCCATTCCCCGAAAGTGGCTCTCAGGCGGTCATAGTCCATTTCCACATCATGGGTGAAAACCTCGGAGATATTATATACCGGCAACCAGGAAGCCCTGGTGATGTAGAATGTGCTGCCACCGGCCATTCCAGGCTCCAGCTCGTCCGCTGATTCTTTGGTATTCGCCCCATGGAAGGGAATCCAACGGCAATAAGAGGTGGTCATAGAAAGCCTCAACGCCGTGGTGGTCCTGTCGGCGTCGCTTCTCATGAATGGTAGGCTACGACGAAGAGACTCTATGTCGTTACGCCCTCCACCAGAGGCGCAATTATCTATGTATGTGCACTTTCCGTTCTTTGCACAGAAATCTATGATCCTGTCCCAAAGCTCGTAATGACCCTGGATGGCCAGATTCTCGGTGATGCCTTTGCGGGGGAGCTTTGTCTTCTCTGCCTCTTTGGCGTCAAATCCGGTCCATGCCTTGACTGGATTGGAGTTATTATCTTCCCTGAAGAGGTCCACACCATTCTCGCCCATCATCTTGGTTATCCTGCCAAGCGTCCATTCCAGGCAGTCCTTGTTTCCCAGGTTGCTCGTGTAGCGATTTCCTCTGTTAAAGTCCGCCCATTCGGGATTATAACCGAAATTCCTCGCCAAGTCCTCAACGTCGCAAACACTCTCCGGCTCGAACCATGTGAGTACCTTCATGCCAGCATCGTGACAAGCCTGGTTAGACTCAAGGAAGGTCTTTCCCGGCCACTTTAGGGTGTCCAATTCCCAAGTCCCCACAGTGCCATACCAGTCGGAAGGAACGGTGTTGCCTCTCGGGTCGAGATACCACCCGGCGTCGAACCACCTGAAATCAGGTACAACATCTTCATAAATAAGACGTTCCAGCGTCCTTTTCCAAGTATAGAAACGCTCGGAGATAGACCCGTCGGAGTTCGGAAGGCCGGTATCCGAGGCGAAACAAGTGGTCGAGAAAGGCTCTATCCGATTGCCTTTTCCATCTGCTGAGGGCATGTTATATTTGATGAACCACTCCCTCCAGAGATTGGTCGCATTGTCCCGGTCCCTGCCTTTGTATGGCAGCATCACCACAAGGGCGGTCCTGACTTTCTCACCGGGCATCACCACGGAATCGAACCCATTGCAATTGCCTCCCTTCATGGATATTCCATCAGCCGTCCCGGTGAAATCGGCGTGCCATGTGCCCGCCCACCCCAGGGCCATGAGAGTGCCACCATCGCCATGGACCAGGTCGAAATATGGGAAATAAACATGGGTGGCCCGACCATTTGTCGAGACAAACGACACTGTCGTGTCCCGTAGCTGAGTCTGGTAGTCGGCGTACTTGTTGACATGATCCCCGAGACAACCTCGCAGCATGGGATCAGATCCCGGGAAGTCCATGACAACACTCTCAATATCCTTGAGTTCCGCGCTAGGTGATGTTCCCACATTCTCGAACCAGACAGTATACTCTATCTCTCCGAACTCTCCGTTGAGGAAGGCGTCCAATGTGGCGGTCAAGTTGTCATCGATATGGAATACCGCCTGGAGAGACTTCCCGGAAGCCGTTGTCTTACAATCCTTTGACAGCACTTCAAACCCTTGGAGTCCCTTTACCGCCACTCCTCCATAGACAAATGAAAGCGGAATCGAGGCGGGATCCTCCACCCATTTCCCGAACATATCGGCCCCGGTTTGGAGATCCGCGCAAGGTCTGTCGGTAGGAGGGACCAAACCTTTTGTTGAAGTGACGATGCCTCCTTTACCGCAACCGGGAAGAAGGAAACCAAAACAAACAAGAGCGAAAAACAGTTTTCTCATCATGCAAATTATGTTGTTATTCAAAGATAATCACTATTTTTATGTGTTTAAGCGAAAAACATGAGGAAATTAATTCAAGTCTCACTAGCACTGCTTTTCCTGCCGGTCATTTCCGCCAACGCAGGGAAAGTCGTCACAGACAGCCTGTCCAGCGGCATTCTCAAAGCCACCGTAAAGTATAATGTCTATCTGCCCAACGGCTTTGACAAATCGGACCAGCAATACCCTGTGATTTATCTTCTCCACGGACTCAGCGACACCTACACCGCATGGATGGAGAAAGGCGGAATGCAGACAGTGGTCGATGAGCTTATCGGCACCGGAGAGCTCAGGGATGTGGTCATCATCATGCCCAATGCCGGAGGTCCGGACATACACAACACTTGGAACGGCTATTTCAACATGCCGGGATGGAACTACGAGGACTTTTTCTTCAAGGAGCTCATCCCCCAGCTGGAAAAGAAATATCGCTGCGTAGGAGACAAGGCTCACAGGGCGGTGATGGGGCTCTCTATGGGCGGAGGCGGCAGCGCCGTGTATTGCCAGAGACACCCGGACATGTTCTCCAGCTGCTACGCGATGAGCGCATGGTTGGACAACGGCCAAGGCCAAGTAGGTGGTAAAGATTTGAAGAAAGACAAGTTGTACTATGTCAGCAAAGCTGTCACTGACCATTCCGCTTTAGCGTTCATAGACAACGCGGACGACGCGACTCTAGAATCGCTCCGCACGGTGAAATGGTTCTTCGACTGCGGCGATGATGACTTTCTCGTCCGCCTCTCTTTTGAGCTCCACATGAAAATGAAAGAGAAAGGAGTGAAGAGTGAACTCAGGGTGCGCAATGGGGTCCATAACTGGGAATATTGGCACACAGCACTTCGTACCGCCCTGCCTTTCGCCTCAAGAAACTTCGATTAGCACTATGCGTACCAGGCTCCTCATACCGGTATTCGGCGTCATCATACTCGTCACACTCTCCTCCTGCGGCACAAGAGGGAATAACAACCACATAGTGGCGTCCGAACAGATCATCGCCGAGTCTCCGGCTCCGGACAGTGTGTTCCTCTATACTCCAGGAATAATTGAGGGTTTTGACGGGCGTCTTGTAGTGGCTATCGACTATGGCGGACCCGGCACCAATGTTCTGGACGGCCCGAAATCCAACCTGGGAGACTACAAAAGCGGGAATCAGATCAGGGTCATGCTTTCTGACGACAATGGGAAGACCTGGCGCTGGACATCAACCAAGCTCCCCATGATGCATGAGATACTTTTCAAGGCAGGCGAATCCTTGTATATGATTGGCCATTCCGGAAGGCTCCTCATCACCAGAAGCGACGACAATGGCGAGACCTGGTCGGCTCCGGCCATCCTATGCCCGGAGCCAAGATGGCACCAGAGCTGCACGCCTGTAGACATACATGATGGGAAGGTGACTCTCGTCTATGAGAAATGGGTCTCTGACGGGCATCCTTGGCCAGGAGTGGGGCCCGTGCTTATGCAAGCCAAGGTGGAGGACGACCTGACAAAAGTGGAAAGCTGGAAGTTCTCCGACCTTTACAACCCGGATGAGGATCTGGAGGCATCCAGGCCTTCAGGCATCCCTGTATCCGATCCGGGCAAAGCCGGAATATTGGAAACCAATGTTATCAGGGTCTATGACGAGAAAAACCCGTTTTACGATCCTTCCGGAAAATCGGTTGTCCTGATGATGCGCTCCAGCAACGGATTCCCCGACATAGGGGTAATGATGAAAGGAGTTGAGAAGCCCGACGGGAGCCTTGCGATAGAGAAGCTTCAGAAAAACGGAAGGGATATGTATTTCGCCCATATTCCGGGAGCCGACTTGAAGTTTTACGTCCTTTATGATCCTGAGTCAAAGCTATATTGGCTGCTTCACTCGCAAATTGACGGCAGAATGAAAGACCGTAGGAGGCTCGCCCTCTCATTTTCCCCGGACCTTCTTCACTGGACCTTCGCCGGACTGGTAGCCGTTGGCCCCGCGGATAATGCGGCTCGCCACTACGCCACAATGATCATTCATGGAGATGACCTCCTTATTGTCAGCCGCTCCGGGGACGAGCATGCCAAGAACGCCCATGACGGCAACATCGTGACTTATCATAGAGTTAAAGATTTTAGGAATTTAATATATTAACACAAAACTACTTACAACATGCGACCTTTGAAATTATTCTCCGTTTTCGCCGCCCTTCTTGTCTCCTTGACTCTATCGGCGCAGCAAGTTAAACTATCCGACAAGGAGCTATACAACGCCATATGGGCTATGGGACAGATGTATCCTGACGGCTTCACCCTTGATCTCAACACGATGAGGCAGCCAGAGAAAGGAATCATGGTCTCATATATCGCCACCCAGAACAGTTTCGACAAGAAAAGCATACCGGCTGTAGTTAAGCATGCCCGTGAGCATGACGGTCTCGTAGGTGGCTGGTATAACCCCGAGAACGGCAAATACTATTTCGACTCGACCAGGATGTTCCCCGAGGACAGCCTCGCGGCCGCCGTGGCTTTCGCCCGTGAGAACGGCCAGCACACTGTCTACGACGCCGGAAAGGGAATCAACATCAAGTCCAACTATGAGCAGAGGGATTGCCGCATCATATTCGATTGCGACATGGGTTCCTCAACTGACGACCTGTTCGCACTCATGCTGCTCTACCGCTACATGGACATGAAGCGCTGCACCCTCCTGGGCGTCGTTGTGGACCGCATGGGAGCGGCCAATGCCGATGCGGTGGACGTGATGAACAACTTCTACGGCTATCCCGACATTCCTATCGGCCTTGAGAGAGCCGGAATCAAGGATCCCCGTGTGTTCATCCCCTACCACAATGTCGCCTACGCCCGCACTGAGGATGCTGAGAAACTGTTCAAGCAGACATACAAGAGCAAAGATGAGTACCCGGAAGGCTACAAACTCTACCGCAAGCTTCTCTCCGAGCAGCCAGACCATAGCGTAACCATCGCTTCGGTAGGTTTTGTCACATCACTTTCCCGCCTGCTCCAATCCGGTCCGGACGAGTATTCCAACCTTAGCGGAGTCGAGCTCGTCAGGAACAAGGTGAACGCCATCTATGCGATGGGTGGAGTATTCGGCGAGGCTGTCGAGCCCGACTACAACTTCACCCAGGCCATCGACTTCTCCCTGAAATTCTTTGAGCTCTGGCCTAAGGATGTTGACATCATCTTCTGCCCTGGAGAGGTTGGAGACCCTCTGGACTATCGTCCTGAACTGGTTATCTCAGACATGAACTGGACCGACTGCCACCCGATCAAGTGGATTTATCAGAATGTCCAGTGCGACACCGGCCAGAAAATGTGGGATCCTCTCGCTGTGATCAACGCCGTCGAGGGTGATGACCTCTATACCCTTTCAGAACGCGGCTGGGTCGAACTCACCCCTAAAGGTGAGACTATCTTCACACCCGACCCCAAGGGTAATGCCCGCTACCAGTTCCCTGGCGACCAGGAGTGGTGTGACACTATACTGAAGTACTTGAGAATCATGGCCATACAGCACTAGAATCATTATGGTTAAGACTCTTATAGCCCTATCGCTGTTAGGGGCGATGTTCTCATGCAGTAAGCCTTGGGACAATAAATACGTGAAAAACGTTCCTTCCGACACCATCAAGGAATATGAACACTCATATTCAGGAACGATGATGTGGTATATCACCTGGTACAGGATTGAGAAAGGCGAGGACGGCAAGCTTCGGCTTATGTATTCCAAAGACTGCGATCCGGAGATAACCATATACAAATGCCCGGATGACGCTCTGGCTAAGATCGATGGATTCGTCCGGGAGTATAAGCTCTGGAAACTGGATAACTCTTATACCCCGAAGTTTGAAATCCTGGACGGATATATGTGGCACACCTCAATCGTGTATGAGGACGCTTCAATCTCGACCGGTGGATCCAACGCCTGGCCGCCGAAAAATCTCCAGGCAGGGCTATCGGCTATCGAATCATATGTCCAGTCGATAATAGACTCCGCCACCGAGAGCGACATAATAGGCACCGACACACATCAGAATCGCTGACATTACTATAATGGCACGATATTTAGTATTTTTGTGGTTCGGTAATATTTAGAACATGAATGCTAAATCCATCATAGCGGCCGCCGCGGCAATTATTATAAGCGGCGCCGCGGTATCCGCACAGTCCCAAAGTTTCAAGCTCGGACAATGGACCGAGATACAGAATTCCATCCTCAAGGAGCTTAACCGTTCCTATGTGGACTCCCTTCCCGTGGATCGAATTGAGAGAGCCGGAATCAATGCGATGCTTGATGCCCTTGATCCGTACACCATCTACATCCCGGAAGAAGAGAACGAGGACTTGCAGATGATGGTCAGCAAGAGTTACGGAGGCATCGGAGCTGTCATCTACAAGCCAGACAAGGACGGAAACGTCATAATCAATGAGCCTTACAAGAACTCCCCCGCCGAGAAGCATGGCCTTCGTTGCGGTGATGAGATCTTGGAGATAGATGGTCAGACCACCCATGGGCTAACCAGCCAGGAAGCTTCAGACAAGATGAAGGGAAAGCCCGGGACGACTGTGGTGTTCAAGGTCAAGAAGGTCTACACTGGAGAGATCGTGGACATCAATGTCACGAGGGAAAGAATCCATCTCCCGGATGTGGAATACGCGGGCATGATTGATTCAGAGACAGGCTACATCTACCAGAGCGGTTTCACGGAGAATGTGTCCGGAGAGATCCGATCCGCTGTCTTGAATCTCAAGAAACAGGGAATGAAGAGACTGGTCCTGGATCTCCGCGGAAATGGAGGTGGACTCATGAGCGAGGCTATCAACATAGTCTCCCTATTCGTCCCGAAAGGCTCCTTGGTCGTGTCCTCGAAGGGTAAAGGCGTGGGTGAGCAACAGTACAAAACCACATCGGAACCCATTGACACCCAAATACCTCTCATAATCATGGTGGATGGTGGATCCGCTTCCTCATCCGAGATTGTCACAGGAGCCCTCCAAGATCTGGACAGAGCCACGGTCATGGGCACAAGGACTTATGGAAAGGGACTTGTCCAGACTATCAGACCTCTCCCCTACAACGGCCAGATCAAAGTCACCACGGCTAAATACTATACCCCCTCCGGACGTTGCGTCCAGGCGATTGACTATGCCAAACGCAATGAGGATGGAAGTGTGGCCCACATTCCCGACTCACTCACCCACGAGTTCAAGACAGCCCATGGAAGGACGGTCAAGGACGGCGGTGGCATCACCCCTGATGTCATCGTTAAAGGTCATGAATACAGCCGCCTGACTTTCTCCCTGGTGTATTCCAACATAATTCAGGAATATACCCTGAAGTTTGTCCGGGAGCACCAAAGCGTTCCTGAGGATTGGAAGATGACCGATGCCGATTGGAAGGACTTCGTGGAGTTCGCCAAAACCAAAGAGTTCGACTATCGTTCCAGTGCCAAGACTTATTTCGACCAAGTGAAGAAAGAACTTGAGAAAGATGGTCTCGCGGAAAGCATGAAAGACCAGATTGAGGCCATGAGCAAGGCCCTGGAGATGGATAAGGAGACATTCCTCAACCTCAAGAGAGACGAGATTGTGCCCTTCATCGAGGAAGAGATAATGGTACGTTACTATTTCCAGGAAGCCGGCATCAAGACCCGCCTCCGCTACGACGATCAGCTCAAGGAGGCGCTCACCAAACCTCTGATATCCTTCTAGTGATTGGAATCAGATGAATGCGGCCGAACTAATATGGGAAAAAGCGCGGGCGGTCTTTCTGCTCGCGCTTTTGATAACCTCTCCGGCACTCGCCCAGCGAAAGGTGACCATCAGCGGCCACATCACCGATAATGCCTCAGGAGAGACCCTGATTGGTGCCGGTATTTTGGAGAGGGAATCCGGAGTGGGCGCCGTGACCAACAATTTCGGATACTACACCTTGACCCTGCCGGCAGGAGAGTATGATTTTCATTATTCTTATGTCGGTTACAGTGAATCGGTTCTGCATATTAACATGCACCAGGACACGGTGGTGAACGTGGCGTTGATGGCCGGTGAGACACTCTCCTCTTCCCATATAGTCGCGAGGAAGGACGCTGGAATACAGTCCACTTATTTAGGGGCTATCGACATACCAGCCGCCCAGATCAAGAACACGCCGGTTCTGTTCGGTGAGGCGGATGTGTTGAAAGTTCTTCAGATGATGCCAGGAGTCCAAGGCGGAAACGAGGGATTCTCAGGGATTTACGTTCGCGGAGGTGGGCCTGACGAGAATCTGATTATGCTGGACGGGGTTCCGATTTACAATGTCGACCACATGCTAGGGATCTTCTCGGTTTTCCAACCAGAGGCAGTCAAGAAAGTAACCCTTTACAAGGGCTCTTTTCCGGCTCGTTACGGGGGCAGGGTCTCTAGTATTGTTGATATCCGCACGAACGACGGCAACATGAAAGAGAATCATGGGACTGTCAGCATTGGCCTCATTAGCGACAAACTCCACCTTGAGGGTCCGATAATAAAAGACAAACTCGCTTATTCTGTCAGTGCGAGGGGGATGCACACGTTGTTGTACGCCCCGGTCATCAAACTAGCTCTCAATGACGCCTACGGGAATTACTATTTCTACGATCTCAACGGAAAGCTGACCTGGCGTCTCAGCGACCGGGACCGTTTCTATTTCGGGGCTTACCATGGACGCGACCATTTCGTGTACTGGGAAGATGATGAAAGCGAAGGAACCTCTACTATCGGCAAAGAGACTTCCCATTATAAATATAAAGACAGAACTGACGTCGGGGTCTTTTGGGGCAACACGGTCGGGTCGGCAAGATGGAACCATGTGTTTAACAGTAAGTTATTCGCAAACACCACCGTATCTTACAACCGTTACCGGATGGTCATGAACGCAGGTTCGGCAGAGACGGAGATAGTGGACGGAGTGAAATCAACCAACCGCTACCACCTCAACTACCATTCAGGAATCCGGGATTTCGGAATCCGGACGGACATGGACTATACTCCATCCCCTAGACATCTCGTGAAATTCGGCTCTGAATATATCTGGCACACATTCATCCCCGAGAGGATGTCTGCCGTGGACAAAGAAGTCACGGGAGGGGAAGTCCAAGTGGACACCACATTTCATTTCGCTGACCCGAAGAAGAGATATGGAGGACACGAGCTATCTTTCTATGCGGAGGATGATTTCAATATTGGCGAGCACATTACCGTGAATCCCGGAGTCCACCTCTCCATGTTCAACACGGAAGGCAGGACATATTGGAGCCTCCAGCCTCGTGTGTCCGCGAAATACTCTACAGGCAGTGGCCTGTCTTTCAAAGCGGGTTACGCAAGGATGGCTCAATATGTCCACCTTCTTAGCTCCGCTCAAATCTCACTTCCGGTTGACCTATGGGTTCCTATAACCAAGGACATCCGCCCGGTCACCTCGGACCAGTACTCGATAGGGACCTATTACGATGGAGTCAAGGGCTGGGAATTCTCAGTCGAGGGGTATCTCAAGAACATGAGGAATATTCTTGAATACAAGGACGGCACATTGATGCTCGGCACTTCAGACGGATGGGAAAACAGGGTCGAGATGGGAGAAGGCACCGCGAAGGGTATAGAGTTCCTGATCCAGAAAACCGCCGGAAATACAACAGGTTGGCTGGCCTATACCCTTGCCAAGTCAGACAGGATATTCCCGGACGGGTCAATCAACAATGGGGAACGCTTTCCTTATAAATACGACCGACGCCACTCCATCGATTTGAGCTTGGACCACCGTTTCAATGAGAAATGGGGAATTGACGCAACCTGGTCATTCGCCACCGGCGGGACGACCACGGTGCCGGTACGGCAAGTCGCGGTAATGACTCCATATGGCTATATTACTGATGCGCAGTACGTTGACCATAGAAACAATTTCCGTATCCCTCCGAGTCACAGACTCAACATAGGTTGCAGCCTCCACAATGAGCGGCGATGGGGAGAGAGCGTATGGAATTTCAGCGTGTACAACGCCTACAACCGTATGAACCCTAATTTCGTGTTCACGGACTATGGGCCCGACTATGACAAGAACGGCAACTACATCGGGACCAGCCTGAAGATGAAGAAGATTACTATCCTTCCTCTTCTCCCATCGGTAAGTTGGACTCTCAATTTTTGACAAGCCATGAGGAAACATTTGATAATCACCATATTGATTGCAGTCCTCGGTTGTGTCGCCTGCGAGAATACCATAAAGTACGAATATGACTTGAGCGATGGTAAGATGACCATCTTGGGACAGCTTTCCACCGCGGACTCAAAGCATACGCTATTCTTATCAATGAGTTATCCTGACAGGATTGACTCGCTTCCCGGTGCCACGGTAGAGTGCTTTGTCAACGGGTCAAGAAGCCTGGCGAATGCGGTACCCGCAGGGTACACCGAAGAGATTGTCGACTGGTGGACAGGAGAGACAGAACTGGTCCCGAACCACTTCCCTTACACTCGATATGAATTCGAAGCCAACTTCAAACCTGGAGATAAGGTTAGGATCGAGGCCACAAAAGGAAGCGTCAAAGCATGGTCGGAAACATATCCCAGCACCCGTGGCGATTCTCTCCGTGGACACGGCGACTGTCGTCAAGACTTCAGTGTATCAAAGCGTAGGAGAGACAGAGACCTACGAGCAGGAATATGTCGAATTCACCGTCAGGCTGGGTGATGTGAAAGGGACGGACAACTATTATTCAATGAACCCGGAGATCACCACAGTCAA
>JAFROA010000365.1 GCA_017429885.1 Bacteroidales bacterium
CCCTCGTTATTATTATTTGCGTTAATGAACATTCTGTATGGAATGTCAGTTATCTCTTTGGAAAAAACCATCACTCCATGACCAAGCGGACCTGATGTGTAGCCATAACTGACCAAATCGCAGCCACTTGGAAGAGTGGAAGGAATGTCAAGCATGTTCCCCCCGTTCGTGGTGTACCAGATCGACCTGTTTGACTGGTAATATACAAAGTGGCTCATGATCGCAGGCGAAGACCAACCGGAGGCACTCCCGTACTCATTTATGGCTGCATCAGGGATTTGAATGGTGTATGCGTCAATGCCACTGAATGCAGTGACATTCAATGCCGGAGGTGTCAAACTGAGCATCTTTACGCCGTTGAATGCTGAACCTGCCATAGCATTCTCCCCGATTGCGGTGACGCTCTCAGGTATGGTGAACACACCGTAGGTGGCTGCGCAAGCGTATGAAACCATTGTACCGTCGTCGCGGACCAGATACATACCATTGTCGGATACTATCGGGTTGTCACCGGTGAATGAGCGCAGACTCATACAGCTATTGAAAGGATTGGATCCGATAGCGTTGGATTCCAGGCTGACAGGAATTCTAACTGTAGTTAGTTCGTTATTATGGCTAAAGGCATTTGCCATAATCCTGGAGACATTATCAGGGATATTAAGAGTGGAGAGTCCGCAACTGGAGAAAGCCTGTTCCGCGATGGTCTCCATACCATTCCCAAAAACGACATTTTTCAGATTTGAACAACCCCTGAAAGAAGCTATGCCGATAGTCTTTACTTTATCTGGGATAATCACCGTCTCCAAAATAATAGCTCCAGGGTTTTCGTAGATGTCGAATGAGTAACTTGGAATTGAGCTCCAGTCAGATGTCGACCTCAACACTCCAATCCCTCAATTGTCCTTTGGAGCGATATTCGTGACTGTAGAAGAGAGGCTGCTCGGAAGAGTTACGGCATTGCCATCTGTTGTCGTGTAAAGAATCTCGTTGTCACTTGCAAGTATGCGATACCGGTTGTTTTCTCCCAGGCTGCTGCCGTATTCTTCCCAATATTGACCGTATTTATACCAGTTCAATGTATTGATGGGCACATAGATAGGACAGTCATTGGTATTGTCGAAAGCGCCGAAGTAACCGTCGTTTGATACGGCTGTGATAGCGGATTCAGTCCTACGTATCTTGATCCATTCAATTCTCTCCTCGCACTCTGAAAAAGCGTCATAATGGATCTTGGAAACAGAGGCGGGAATTGTGATGTTCTTTAAATAGAAACATTGGGCGAAAGCGCTTGGACCGATCTCCTCAAGGCCTTCCGGAAGGACGATCTCTCCCAGCGATGTGGCTCCTGAATATGCACCATTGTCGATGAATTTAACTTCTGAAGGAACTTCCTCAGTATAAGTGCCATAATCGCCGAGGCCTCCCATGGCGAAAGCGACCAGCCGGTCACCGTCGATGAGATGACGTTCGTCATACACCAAAGGGCTGCTTCCGTCAAATGATTCAATGTAGCAGCTGCCCTCGAAAACGCCGGAACCTATCTCGGTAAGAGTGACAGGCAAATATACACTGGTCAAGCCGCCACAATTCCTAAAGGCGCCATCATCGATTGATTCAATCCCTGTCAGGAGGTCTATTTCTGTTAGGGCGCAGTTCATGAAGGCATATTTGCCGATATGCTTTACCCCACCTCCGATAGTGATCTCTTGAAGGTGAGAGCAGTTTTTGAAAGCGTTGTCTCCGATTTCTTCCACGCTGTCTGGGAGGATAATCGAGGTAAGGTCGCTGCCCTCGAATGCGGAAGCCTCGATAGAGGTCAAAGGCCTGTTAAAGCGGATAACTCCGATTCCATTGTTGAATTGGGGGGCTATATTAGATAGTACTTGATTCTCAGTCCCAGAATACTCGACTTTGCGGCCTCCTTGTGATTCGTATTGGATCTCGTTCTTCGCCGGGCCGTCGATCACTGAATCAATGCTCAGTCCATATTTCATCTCTGCCACAAAAGGCTTGTTAGCTGGTATTGCCTTGAATCCCACATAGGTTTTACCATGGTCATCCTCAACAGTTACGGTAAGGGTTTTCCCAGAGAGATCAAGAGGGGCAGTTAGAATATAAGCGATAAGTTGAGATTCGGTTGTCAAGCCTATATCTAATTTGATTGATAATGAATACGAGAAAACATCACCAACTATCGCAGGTTCAGAAGCAGTGAGGTCAAAATGACCCTGCTCGACGAACACCGGCTCAGATGCAGAGAGGGTCATGTTCATGTACCTTCCCGCTGGAAGAGTGATTTTCGGTTGGATGATGGTTCCAAGATGAGCATAGCTAAAGTGCAATTTCCCGTCATCCGCACTGGTAGCTGGAGTGTACATGAAATCATATGGACCGATTCTTTCAGGATTGTCATTCCCGGTCTGACTTTGACCAAGGTAGCTTACAGGAATGTTTGTCGCATCAAGATAGGTGTCCCCGATAAAAGGATAGTAGCTCCTGTAAACAGCGGAAGGCTTGAAGTCCCAACCTCCACCGTCAAACGTTGCGGAACTTGCTCCGGCTCCGCTGGTCATGGCGAAGAAAACCTGGCTGCCACTACTTGGGTATATACCAACAGTGTCATTAGCTGACCAGATGAATCCACCACCATTGACGATGCTGGTTCTCGTCGATAGAGATTCGTCTGAGTTAAAACTAGATGCGGAAAATACTATCTCGTTCTCGAAGCCAGAATTAGGCTCGTTTAGCTCGGTTTCAATTTCAACAGAAGTGCAGGCGGTGATGAAGAACAGGACTGCAAGTCCTGTAAGGGTATTCTTGAAGTTCATACAGAAGAAAATTGATTAAAAATCATCTTCTCCCCAATTGTGCCCACTACTGTCAAGCACATTTGAAATCAGCTCGATTTCAACTACTTCCATCTCCGGAGCCACGTACTCCTTCTCTGTGTTTTTGAATGTCTTTTCCATAATCTATTATTGTTTAATGATTTATAAAGCCTATTATCCCTATGGTTTGTATTATTCGGCTAGGATTGCCTATTTTGCTGGATGTTGGGACTTAAAGTTTTGATTAGAAAATTTGTAAAATAGTTGATTTTTAAAGATTTACTCTTCCCGCTCCGTGAATGGAACCGGGAAGGTTAAACAGGTAGGTTGAGTTTGGGTTTCATAACAAATCCAAATATAACCAATTATTTGTTTTTTTCGACAGTTTATTTGACTTTTTTACAAATAGCCGTTTTAGAAGCCAGGTTGTCTCTTACTTTTTTGGATCTTTGTGTAAACGACATCCTTTTGGTTCCATTTATGGAATATATTCACTACCTTTGAACGAATATGCGGTCAAAGTGATGGATCTGGAGCTTTTTCTGGAAATACTTGGCATTGATTCCACTTCGGGACAGGAGCGGAGGCTGGCGGAGTTCCTGAAGGGACGGCTGGGGATGGCCGGTCAGGCCGGCCATGACGCCTGTGCCGGACATGATGCGAATGCCGGCCATGACGGAGCTCAAGCTCCGGCGATTCAGGAGTTCGAGGTGGGCGACGGGACCGTAAACCTGCTGATGGACTGGTCCGGGACGGGGCATCCTTCGTTTGTGTTCTGCACCCATCTGGACACCGTCCCTCCATATATTTCGCCAAGCGTCGAGTTGGTTAAAGAAGGAGACCTTCTCCCGGACGGCAGAAGGGCGGAGAAAGACGACACGATGATTAAAGGCCGCGGCAGCTGCGACGCCAAAGGACAGATATTCTCAATGTACAATGCCTGTCTGGAGCTTTCCAAGGAAGGCTTCAAGGACTTTGGCTTATTGCTGCTCGCCGGGGAGGAGACAGGTTCGTATGGCGCCAAGGCCTACACGAAGAATAATCCTGGAGGAGAATTCGTGTTGGTCGGCGAACCTACGGACAATTACCTTGCTTCGGCAAGCAAAGGCACCAAGTCTTTCGAGGTCACGATTCCCGGTAAGGCTTGCCACTCGGGCTACCCGGAGCATGGGGCGAGCGCCGTGGAGAGATTTGTGGATTTGATGAACACTTTGAAGCTCGTCGAGTTCCCGACGGATCCTGTTCTCGGCAAAACGACCTGGAACGTCGGAGATCTCGTAAGCTCCAATCCGCAGAACATCCTGAGCCCTGAGATTAGTTTCCGGATCTATTTCCGGACCACCTTCGTCACGGACGAACTGATTCAGAACAAACTTTTGGGAGCGAGCCCCAAAGGTTCCGTGATCCACGCGTTTGGCGGCGACACCCCTATGAGGTATTTCTCAGAGGTGGGGTATCCCATCCAAGGCGGTTTCTTTCGGTAGTGACGCGCCGAGACTCGATAAATTCGCCAGAAGGGCTATCTGCGGCCCCGGTTCAATTCTCACAGCCCACACTGATAAGGAATATGTTCTCGTCTCGGACCTTCAGGCGGCGGTCGAGAATGACATCCGGATATTCAAGACAATAACGAACTTAATATAAAAGATTAGAAATGATTATCATCAAATTCGGCGGTACGTCCGTCCAGAATGAGGAAGCCATCGGGAGAGTGATCTCGATAGTCAAGAGTCGGCTCAGGGAGAAACCTCTTGTTGTGGTCTCGGCTCTCGCCAAAGTGACGCGTTTGCTTTGCGACCTCGCCGAAGAGGCTGAAGGTCAAAGGGAAGAGAATGTCAAGAATCTTCTTAAACAGTTGAGGGAGAGGCATTTCAATCTCGCCAAAAACCTCTTGGCCGCCAGGCCCGACCTCCTCGAGGAGTGCCTGGCTAAGGTGGAGGAACGTATAGCCGCTCTCGAAACCTTTGTCGGAGGAATATGTCTCATTGGCGAGCTTTCACCAAGAAGCGAGGCCAGAATCATCTCCACAGGAGAGCTTCTGTCTTCCACTATAATCTCCTACGCCTTCAATGCCAATGACATTTCCTGCCACTGGATCGATGCCAGGAGGATGATCACCACCGACGACAATTATCTCAATGCCCGTCCTGACATGGAGGTCACCGAGGCGAACATCAAGAGGATTGTCGGATTGGAATACCGTGGGGCCGACTTGGTCCTTACACAGGGTTTCGTCGCCTCGACCGAGAAAGGTGCTACCTCCGTGCTAGGTTTCGAAGGTTCGGACTATTCCGCCGCCATATTCGGAATGGCTCTCGGCGCCGAAAGGGTTGAGATCTGGACCGATGTGGACGGAATCCGCTCGGCGGACCCGAGAGTCGTGAAAGACACCCGTAAGATAGATGTGATCTCTTATGAGGAGGCCGCTGAGATGGCTGCGATGGGCGCCAGGGTCCTTCATCCGTTGACCATAGAACCTGCCAGGAAGAAGAATATCCCTATCCGTGTTCTCAATTCCACCAATCCTTCCTGCGAGGGTACGCTGGTGATTAGGGGAGACCAGTCTCCGGACGGCCCTAAGTCAGTGGCTGTCAGGGATGAGATACTTTTCGTGAAGATAGTGTCTCCTAAACTTGATGGTGTCACAAGGATGTTCGGAAAGGTTTTCGCCGCGTTGTATCCCCGCCGGATTCCGGTTGTCCTGGCAAAGGCTACCGAGTCCGAGGTCTATCTCGTCATCCCTGAAATGGCCGGGGATCTCCTCCCTGAGGCTCTGGAAGAGATAGGGAAGTGGGCCGAGGTTACAACCTACCGAGACAAGGCTTTCATCTCAGTCGTCGGGCGCAACATCGTCGGCTTCGAGGGCTTGGGCGATAAGGTCATCAGTGTCTCCGGTAAGGTCCATCTTGCCAATGTGAGCGCCAACATGATGAGCGAGAACTTCGTGATCGACAGAGACCGGCTTCAGGTCACCCTGGAGAGTCTGCATGACTATATTTTCAAAGTAAACAACTGATTATGAAAGTTGTGATCAGCGGCTACGGCCGTATGGGACATATGGTTGAGGCGGCCCTCGCCGCCAAAGGGATCGAGTGCGCCGGGGCCAGCGAGGATATTGCTTCCTTCGACGATGACCTGGCTGCGGAGTGCGTCTGCGTAGATTTCACGACTCCGGATGCTTTCCGTGCCAATTACAAGGCTTTGGCGGACAAATTCAAGGCGGTGGTGGTGGGCACTACCGGCTGGAATGACATAAAGGACGAGGTCATCGGATATTTCGAGTCCAAAGGTACCCCGATGATTTATTCCTCCAACTACTCAGTGGGAGTCAATGTGCTTTCCGCCGCGGTGGGGCTCGTGGCCAAGTATCTTGGCCAGGCGGGGGGATATGCCCCGTATATTGTCGAGAAACATCATATCCACAAACTTGACGCTCCGAGTGGCACGGCCAAGTCATTGGCGGCTGTGGTTAAGGAGAATATGGGCGTGAATCCGGACATCGCCGCTGTGCGTGTCGGGGAGCTCGCCGGCATCCATACCGTGGGATTCGAGGGTGCTGCCGACCGCATAACCCTCACCCATGAGGCTTTCTCCCGGAAAGGGTTCGCTGAGGGCGCCGTCCTGGCGGCCACTATGACAGAGGGCCTTTCTGGTGTACATGAGTTCAAGGAATTGTTTTTCAAAGAATCAACGAAATGACACTTAAAGGATGCGGAACAGCGCTCGCGACTCCGTTCAGAGGCGGCAAGGTAGATTTTGAGGCTTACAAGAGGCTTGTCACCAGGCAGGTGGAGGCCGGAATACACTTTCTCGTCCCACTGGGCTCCACGGCCGAGACTCCTTGCTTGGAGAATGACGAGAAGATCGAGTTATTGAGAATCACCAGGGAGCTTTGCCCGGACCGGCCGATCGTGGCTGGGGTAGGCACCAATTCTCCAGTTGCCACGATCAAGAATATAAGGCTGTTGGAACCTTATGGCCCTGATGCTTGGCTTGTCGTTGTGCCATATTACAACAAACCTACCCAGCAGGGGCTTTATGAATATTTCAAGGCGATCTCCGAATCCACAGACAAAGGGATAATCTTGTTCAACGTCCCCGGCAGGACCGGAACCAACATGACAGCCGAGACGACTCTCCGTTTGGCTGAGCTTCCCGGTGTAATCGCCGTGAAAGAGGCGTCCGGTAAGCTTGACCAGATCGAGGAAATAGTCAGGAACCGCCCCGAGGGCTTCAGGGTCCTGAGTGGAAACGACGACCAGACCTTCCCGATCATGCGATTTGGCAGTGACGGAGTCATCAGTGTGGCTTCCAATGTGGCGCCTGGGCTCATGGTGGAGATGGTTGAGGCAGCTGCCGCAGGCGATTGGACTAAGGCTGAATCTCTTGACAAGAAGCTTTCCCCGCTGTACGACGCCTGTTTTGTCGAGAGCAATCCGATACCGGCGAAGGCGGCGCTTTCAATCCTCGGGTTCTGTGAGCCGGATATGCGTCTGCCGCTCACGACGGCCGTCCCTTCGACTTTTGACGCTATGGGAAAGGTATTGAAGGACTTGGGAATATGATGAGTTTCGAGGAAGTGGTGAAGGCTCTTGAGGAGGGCCGGGTGAGGGTCGCGGAGAAGACCGCTGATGGCTGGAAGGTCAACGCCTGGGTCAAGGAAGCGATTCTCGAGGGGTTCCGGAAAGGCAAGCTTGTGGATATGTCCAAGGAGGATTATTCATTCTTCGACAAGGACACCTTGCCTCTGAGGAAGTTTTCCCTTGATGACAAGGTCAGGATCGTCCCTGGAGGCAGCAGTGTCAGGTGCGGGTCTTATTTAGCCCCATCCGTGATCATGATGCCTCCGGCGTATGTCAATATCGGGGCCTACGTCGATTCCGGTACCATGATTGATTCCCACGCCCTTGTGGGTTCATGCGCCCAGGTTGGTAAGAATGTCCATCTCTCGGCAGGTACCCAGATCGGCGGAGTCCTTGAGCCTGCGGGTGCCCTTCCCGTCATCATTGAGGATAACGCTTTTATCGGAGGAAACTGCGGCATTTATGAGGGTACTATAGTCGGTGAGGCTGCCGTGATAGGCTCTGGTGTTATCCTGACAAAAGGGACCGCCCTATATGACGCCACTACCGGGGAATATGTCCCTAAATCACCTTCCGGCCAGACAGTTGTGCCTCCTGGGGCGGTGGTTGTTCCGGGTAGTCGTCCCATCATGAAAGGACCTGGCAAGGATGCCGGGATCCATGTCAGCACCACTGTCATAGTCAAGTACAGGG